>SKMG01000185.1 GCA_007121175.1 Trueperaceae bacterium
ACGCCTGTTGCCGAAGCGTCTGCACGTGCTGCGGCTCAGCCGTTGCGGCGACGACCTGGCCCTCCGGCGCGAGGCGCACGGCCTCCCACGTCAGCAGACCGGTACCAGCGGCCACGTCCAGCACGACGTGATGTCGGGCCACATCGGCTGCGGCGAAGACCGCGTCGCGAATGGCGGCGAGTCGCGCACCGGCCGCGGATACCGTGCGCTCGAGCCAGCGGTCCCGTGCCCGGTCGGTCGGGCCGGTGGTGAGGGTTTCGCTCGGCGCGCGCCCGTCGTGTTCGATCATCGCTGCCAACTGGGCCTCACGGCGGCGCGCAACCTCGTCGCGTATGCGCCGCTCCGCGCCCTGGTCGCTGGGCTGATAGAACACCTTCCCCTGGAGCGCCGCGGGTAGGTACTGCTGCGCCACCCAGTGATCCCGGTACGCGTGCGGGTAGGCGTAGCCGGCACCGTGGCCGAACCCCTCGGCGTCGCGGCTCGCGTCGCGCACGTGACTCGGTACCTCGGCCTCACGTTCGCTTCGCACCGTCTGCAGCGCGTCGAAGAAGCCCATGGTGCTGTTCGACTTCGGGGCGGTCGACAGGTAGAGCGTGGCTTGCGCCAGGTGGTAGCGACCTTCAGGCATCCCCACGTAGTCGTACGCCTGCGCTGCGGCCACGATGATCCCGAGCGCGAGCGGATCGGCGAGCCCGACGTCTTCGCTCGCGAGAATCAGCAAGCGGCGGAGGACGAAGCGCGGATCCTCGCCCGCGTAGACCATCTTCGCCAGCCAGTACAGCGCCGCGTCCGCGTCGCTACCCCGGACGCTCTTGATGAAGGCGCTGATGGTGTCGAAGTGCGCGTCGCCCTCCTTGTCGTAGAGGACTGCACGCTGCTGGATCGACTCCTCGGCGACCTGCCGATCGACCACCACGACGCCGTCGGCGTTCGGCAAGGTGGTGATCACCGCGAGCTCGAGCGCGTTGAGCACCGCACGAGCGTCGCCGTTCGCGACGTTCACGAGATGTTCGAGCGCGTCGTCGGTGACGCTCGTGCGGTAGCTTCCGAGGCCGCGCTCACGATCGCGGAGCGCCTGATGGGCGATCTGCTCGAGCTCGGCGGCCTCGTGCGGTCTGAGCTGGAAGATGCGGCTCCGCGACACCAGCGCCTTGTTCACCTCGAAGTAGGGGTTCTCTGTCGTGGCGCCGATCAACACCACCGTCCCGTTCTCGACCCATGGCAGCAGGGCGTCCTGTTGCGCCTTGTTGAAGCGGTGGACCTCGTCGATGAAGAGGATCGTGCGCTGACCCGCCGCTCGCCGCCGCTGCGCCTCGAGTACTGCTTCCCGGATGTCCTTGACGCCTCCCAGGACGGCGTTGATCGCGATGAAGTGGGCCTCGGTCGAGTTCGCGATGACGCGCGCGAGCGTGGTCTTGCCAGTACCCGGAGGCCCATAGAAGATCACCGACGAGAGCTGATCGGCGGCGATGGCCCGACGTAGCAGGCGGCCGGGGCCGAGGATGTGATCCTGGCCGATGAACTCCTCGAGCGTGCGCGGTCGCATGCGAGCGGCGAGCGGCTCGTCCTGTGGGCGCGCGAAGAGCGAGGCTTCCATGCTCGTCCTAGCCTACCGCCACGGGCGTGTCTGCCACGGTGCAGAGCTCGTAGCGGCGTTCACCCTCAGCCGCGGTCGAAGAGCCGTGACTGGACCGGCCGACCCGGCACCTGGAAGTGGCTGCCGTCGAGCGCGGCGCCCGTTCCGCTCAACCCGGCCCTGCGCCGGTGCACGTCGAAGAGCGAGCCCAGCTGCCGCGCGTAGACCCCCTCGCCTCGCATGCGGTGACCGAAGCGGGCGTCGGAGAGCGCGCCGCCGCGGGCCTCGCGCAGCCCCGCCAGGATCCGCTCGGCACGCAGGGGCAGCTGCTCGCGCAGCCACGCCGAGAATATCGGCTCGACCGCACCTGGTAGACGCAACAACGTCCAGCCGGCGCTGTGCGCGCCGGCGGCGGCTGCCGCCTCGAGGATGGCGGGCAGCTCGTGGTCGTTGAGGCCTGGGATGATCGGCGCTGCCATCACCGAGACGGGCACGCCCGCGTCGGCCAACGTCTGCATGGCCCGCAGGCGATCGGTAGCCGTGCTCGCGCGCGGCTCGAGGCAGCGGCCCAGCGCCTCGTTCAGGGTCGTAAGCGACAGGGTCACGCGCACGGCGCCGTACGAGGCGAGGTCCTGGAGCACGTCGATGTCACGAGCCACCAGCGCGTTCTTGGTGATGAGTCCGACAGGATGCCGGTGCGCGGCGAGCACCTCGAGGCAGCCCCGTGTGATGCGCAGCGTGCGCTCGATCGGCTGGTAGGGATCGGTGACGCCGGAGAGCACCAGCTGATCGGGCACCCAGGCGGGCTTCGCCAGCTCGCGCGCAAGCAGCTCGGGAGCGTCGACCTTGGCGAAGAGGGTGCGCTCGAAGTCGAGCCCCGCGGACAGGCCGAGGTACTCGTGGGTCGGCCGGGCGTAGCAATAGGGGCAGCCGTGTTCGCATCCGCGGTAGGGGTTCAGGCTGCGGTCGAACGGGATGTCGGGCGAATCGTTGCGGCTGATCACCGAACGGCTCACGTCGCGGAAGACGCGCGTCCTGTCGGACGCCACCTCGTTCTGTTCCGCGTCACGGTCCAGTTCGTCTCCGTCCAAGACGAGCTCGCGCCCAGTGAAGCGGTTGCCCGGCTCGAGTCGGGATCCGCGCGCTGGCCGGCGGGGCTGTCGCATACCATCGATACTAAGGCTCCACGCGTCGAGACGTGGTACCGCGTCGTGGTGTCTGGGCGCGAACGCCACCCCGCGTCAGCTCTTCCATTGACGGGCATCGAGAGCCGGCCTAGGCTCGGTGCGTGGACCAGACGCTCACCATGCTCAAGGCCCTCGCGGATCCGGTCCGCTGGAAGGCGCTCGCCTTCCTGCGCGAGCCGAGTCCGAGCACCTGCAGCCAAGGCGACAGAGGAGTCTGCGCCTGCGATCTCGAGGACGTGCTCGGCGTCAGCCAACCGACGGTCTCGCACCACATGAAGCAGCTGGTGGAGGCCGGTCTGGTTCGAGCCGTCCGGGACGGCCGTTGGGTCTTCTACGAGATCGACCCGCGAGGTTTCGCCGTGCTCGAATCCGAGCTCGGGCGTCTCGCCCGAGCGCCCGGGTCGCAGGTCGCCACCCGGCCCTGAGGCGGCCCTCGAGGCGGAGCGGCACTCCGGTGCCCCGCCTCGACCGGTGAGGCTGTCAGCGATCGCTGCTGGCTTCGTGGTCGGCGTCGCCGACTGCACCCTCCAGGCTGACCTCGCGAGGGCTGACGCCGCGAGCCAGCGTCTCCACCAGCGCGTGGCTCATCGATCCGATCGCGTCACGCACCTCGCGCCAACGGCCCAGCGCGTGTCCGCTCGGGTCGGGAAAGGCGAGGTGCAGGCGCGTGGTATCGGCCGGGTAAGCCGGGCAGGACTCGTTCGCCGCATCGCACACGGTGAGCACGAGGTCGAACGACCAGGGGTCGGGCACCTCGTCGAACCGCTTGCTCGAATGGCTGGAGAGGTCGACGCCAACCTCCTGCATTACGTCGACGGCCTCACGCTTCACCCTGGTGCGACTCGTGCCGGCAGACCACACCTCCAGCGCGAGGCCGGCCTGAGCGGCGTGGTGACGCAACCAGCCTTCGGCCATCTGGCTCCGCGCGCTGTTGTGGGTGCAGAGCACGAGGATACGGCGCATGGCGCCATGCTAGCGGACGAGCGTGGTCCTTACCGCAGCAGGGCTAGGAAGACACCGGCAGCGACGGCCGAGCCGATGACGCCGGCGACGTTCGGACCCATCGCGGCCATCAGTGGGTTGACCCTCCCTTGAGTACGGTCCGCCACGAAGCGTTGCACCACGCGCGCCGACATCGGCACGGCCGATACGCCGGCCGCCCCGATGCAGGGGTTGATGCGCTGCTTCTCGGGCAGCACGAGATTGAGGAGCTTCGCCAAGAGGATCCCGCCTGCGGTGCTGAAGACGAAGGCCACCGCGCCGAGCGCGAGGATGAAGAGCGTCTCGGCACGCAAGAAGGTATCACCTGCCATGGTCGCACCGATGACCAAGCCAAGCAGGATCGTGACGATGTTCACCAAGGGTCCTCCGGCGGTCTTGCTGAGTCGATCGGTCACGCCGGACTCACGCAGGAGGTTGCCGAACATCAGCATCCCCACCAGCGGCGCGGCGGCGGGGATCGCGAGCGACACCAGCAGCGCGATCACTATGGGGAACAGCACCACGGCCGTCTTCGTGACCGGGATCGGCTCCGGCACGGGCATGTGCTGCTCCTCGACCGTCGTCAGCAGCCGTAGGATCGGCGGTTGGATCACCGGCACCAGCGCCATGTAGCTGTACGCAGCCACGGCCACTGCCCCGAGCAGCTCCGGAGCGAGGATCGCCGTCAAGAAGATCGAGGTCGGTCCGTCGGCGCCGCCGATGATGCCGATGGAGGCGGCCTCCTGTACCGAGAAGCCGAAGACGTAGTAGGCGCCGAGTGCGGCGATGAAGATGCCGACTTGGGCCGCGGCGCCGAGCAGCAGCGTGATGGGGCGCGTGAGTAGCGGCCTGAAGTCGGTGAGCGCGCCGACGCCGAGGAAGATGACCGGTGGCAGGAACTCCGTGCGAATGCCCGCCTCGTAGATGAGCTGCATCAGCGGCAACCGCCCGGCCGCCTCCGGGAGGTAGGTGCTAGAGGCCGCCAGCATCGCGTTCGGCAGGTTCGCGAGCATCGCGCCGAAGCCGATCGGGATGAGCAGGAGGGGCTCGTAGCGCTTGGCAGTGGCGAGGTAGAGCAAGGTGCCCGCCACCACGAACATGACCAGGTTCTGCCACGTCAAGTGGAAGAACCCGGCGTCGCGCACCAGCGTCGCCAGAACATCCACGTCAGCGCTCCAGCGTGATGATCGGCTCGCTCGCCGCGACCTCGTCGCCCGGCTTGACGTGGACCTTGCTCACGATGCCGGCCGCGGGCGAGCGGACTTCATGCTCAGCCTTCATCGCCTCGACGGCCGCAACGACCTGACCCTGCTCGACGCGGTCGCCCTCGCTCACCTTGATCTCGACGACCTCGACGGTGCCGCCGAACGGTGACGTGATGGCGATGCTCTCGCCGCCACCTTGCGCCGGCGCCGGCTGCGCCTGCGGCTCGGGCTCCGCGGCCGTTGCCGCGGCGGGCTCGACCGCCGGCTGCGCAGCGCCCGCAGCGGCACGAGCGCCGGCGACCGGTTCGAGCGTGATGCGGAAGACCCGCTTGCTGCTCCCCTCCACCACCGTGGCGGTGGTGGTGACCGGGCCGCTGGACGCCGGGGAAAGCGTGGGGGGCGCCGGCGGAGAGGCGTGCGGCGCTGCCGGCGCCGGCGCGGCGGGGGCAAGGTCAGGCTTCGGAGCGCTCGGCTTCAGCGGCAGGTTGACCCGAGCCTGGCCGAGCAGGAGCCGCAGGCCCTCGTTCAGCTCCATGCGCTTGCCCGGAACCGATGCCGAGGCCACCAGGAACACGTTCTCGTCCGTGGTGGGGAGGCCGTTGGCCTCGAGCGCTTCGCGGGCGGGAGTCAAGGTGTCTTTGGCTGCGGCCAGCGGGTCACCGTCGAACGGCTCGAGCCCGAGCTGCTCGGATGCGATCTTCACGACCTCCGGATCGGGCGTCTCCGGAGGGCGCCCGAAGTAACCGAGCACGGCCCGGCCGTAGCCGGCGTCGATCCTCTTCCAGCGGCCGTGCAGGACGTTGTTGAAGGCCTGCAACCAGTACTGCTGGCTGCCGGGCGTGACGCTGGTCCAGGCGCCTCCGGACTCCACGACCAGCGGGAACTCGGCGAGCACGTCACCGTACCGATCGAGGATGCCGGCCTTGGCCATCATGTGGACGTTCGGTCCGATGGCGCCGCCCGGCATGGGGAAGTTCACCACCCGTGCGTCCGCCGCTAGCGTGATCGGGTTGAAGTCGTACTCAGCGAGGCCCTCGTCCAAGGCCACCTCGATGTCGTTCATCTTGGTGTGATCGATGTCGAGTGCGTAGCCGGTGTTCTTGAGCGCGTGCCACATGGAGCGCACGTCAGGCTGGCTGGTGCCGGAGGCGAGTGGCCGCACCGACAGGTCGATGCCGTCGACGCCGCCCTCGATGCCCGCCATGTAGCACGCGACGGCCATCGAGGCGGTGTCGTGCGTGTGCTGCCATAAGGGGATCTCGGGCGGCAGGATCGCCTTGAGCCCGCGGGCAGTCTCATAGCAGGTGCGTGGGTCGGTGGTGCCCGAGGCGTCCTTCATGCATACGGAATCGACGCGGACGTCGCGCGCCAGCACCCGTTCGACGACGTCGACGTAGTAGGCCGCGGTGTGGGTCTTGTCCGACACGTAGGGGAGACCCATCATGGCCACGCACAGCTGGTGGTGCATTCCGGCGTCGACGATCGGCTTCGCCGTCGCCACGAGGTTGTCGACGTCGTTCATGAAGTCGAAGTTGCGGTCGATGGTAGTGCCGTGTTTGCGCATGAGCTTCGCCTGCAGCTCGAGCGCCGGCAGCCCTTGCGTCGTGAGCGTCACGCCCGAGACCGAGCGCGTGAGGATCTGGAGGTCGACGCCCTCGCCGGCGGCGTCGCGCATCTGGTCCATGGCCTCGAACGGATCCTCGCCGACGTAGAAGTAGGGCGCCTGATAGCGTGCCCCGCCGCCGAACTCGAAGTGGCGGATGCCTGCGGCGACCGCTACCTCCAGCGCCGGCACGACGTCTGCCGTCCGGACCTTGCCGCCGAAGACGCTCTGCAGCCCGTCGCGGAAGGCGGTGAGCATGACGCGGATCTGCTTGCCGTTGGCGCTGTGGATCATGACGAGCTCCCTGCCCGGGTCTCCTCGACCCTGGTGATCCGGTACTCGGGTAGCTGCTGACTGACCGTGGCCTGGAGGGCCGCGATCAGGCTCGCATCGATCTGCACGGTGCGTTCGCGGAAGAGGTACGCGAGCGCCCGGATCACGAGCGCCAGCAGCGACAAGAGCACCAGCACGGCCAGGAACGCACTCAGCGAGAGCGAGACGAGGTTGACATCAATCATGAAGACGCCCTCCCGGGTCGAGCGGGGCCAGCGGCTGGCATGCTACGAGAACGCGGCAATGCACGATGCTACGTTGCTCACTCACGCGCCGACAGGGTCAGCCGTCCTCGCATGTGCCCTGCCCCACGTCATCGCGATCGTCGACGAAGGTCAAGCGACCACCGTACAGGGGTTCGCTGTGCCCCTCGAGCTCGATCGCGAGGTCGGGACGCAGCGCCACGACGTGTCCGGTCACGAGGGGCGCGCGGGGGGTTGGGTCGTCGGCGACGGGCCAGATCGCCACGTGCCTTCCGACGACCGTCGAATACCGGCGGTACGCGGCCACCAGTTCATCGCCGCCGCCGGCGCGCAGCTGCGCCACCGCGGCATCGAGCTCGGCGAGCAGCGCCAGCGTGAGCGCCGCGTGGTCTGGCGCTACGGCGCCGTCGGCGAGGCTGCCGGCAGGCGGCGCGCTCGGGTGGCGCGCTAGCTCCGGCGTTCGGGCGAGGTTGATGCCGATCCCCACGAGGAGGTAGGACACGAGCGGGCCGGTGAGGTGGGTGGCGCTGAGCACGCCGCCGACCTTGCGGCCAGCGAGCATGAGGTCGTTCACCCACTTCAGGCGGAGCCGGGTGGCGTCGTTCGTCGCGCGTGCGACCGCCCGCACCGCCGCGACCGCAGGGAGTGCGGTCAGCGCTGGCTGGACGCCGGCCACCGAGAGCCCGAGCCGGGCGAGCAGGCACAGGTGGAGATTGCCGCGTAGGGCTTGCCACTCGCGGCCTCGCTGGCCTCGAAATCCGCTGCCCGCGAGCGCGATGGTGGCTAGGTCCGACGCTACAGGCACCTCGTCTCGCAGGGCGGCTTGGAGCGCGGTGAACTGCGAGCTGTCGGCGTGTTCGACCGCGAGGAGGTGCCGCGGCCCGGGGTCGCTCGTCCCGGCGCGCTCGACCTCGCCGATCCACGCCGTCCGCGCGGCGCTGAGTCGACGCCAGATCGCGCCTATTTCGCGAGGCAGAGCTTCGACCTCGGTGCGGCGGAGGTGCGCGGCGTCGATGAGGCCTTCCGCCGCGGTGGGGCGATCGGCAATGAGCAGCACGGCTCCCGCTAGCGCGACACGCTGAGCGCGAGGGTGGCCTGGTCGCGCTGGCCGTCGGAATGCGTGACGTCGACGGTGATGATCCAGTCGCCGGCCATGTCGAAAGCGAAGCCCTCGCTGTAGTAGACCCCGTCTCCCTGATGCTCGGCGGTGACCACGACCGGTACCATGCCGGCGTGCGTCATGTCGCCGGTCACCTGCACGGCCGCGTCACCGACCGGCGTCCCTGCGCGGCGCACGACGACCTCGATCGCGGCGGGGCCCACGCGCGCCGGACGCGTCAGCAGCTCGACGCTCACCTCGCCACCCCCGCCGATCGCACTGCCGTCGGTTCGATCGGCCGGCGGTCGGCAGGCGCCGAGTAGCAGGGCCAGCCCAAGGACCGGCAGAGTGAGGCGCCAGGCAGCGAGGATCGAGCGTGGGACCGACACTGAGCGAGTGTAGCAATCGGGCGCACGCCGAGGGTCGCCCGCGCGGCGCCGCGGTCCAGGCGCTCGCCGAAGACGCTGGCCTCTCCCAGGTGCGCTACCCTGGCGGAGTCGTGCGAACCTTCTACCTGATCGACGGACACGCTCAGCTGTTCCGCGCCTACTACGCGCCGTTCCGACCACTCACGAGTCCGTCCGGCGAACCGGTGAAGGCGGTCTACGTCTTCACCCAGATGCTGCTGAACCTGCTCACCAAGGAGCGGCCCGACTATCTGGCGGTGGCCTTCGATGTCTCCGACGAGACGACCCACCGCAAGGCGCTCTATCCCGCCTACAAGGCGCAGCGTGAGATCGCACCGGACGATCTCCACCCGCAGTTCGCGCGGGCCGTCCAAGTGATCGAGACGATGGGCATCCAGATCTACAAGCTCGAGGGCTACGAGGCGGACGACGTCATCGCCACCATCGCGAAGCGCCTCGAGGGGACCGATGTCGAGCTGCGGATCGCCAGCAAGGACAAGGACCTGCACCAGCTCCTCACGCCCCAGGTGAAGCTGTGGGACCCGAAGGACGGTACGCTGATCGATCCCGAGACCCTCTGGGAGCTGCGTGGCTATCGGCCCGAGCAGTCCGTGGAGATCCAGACGCTGGTCGGCGACCCCACCGACAACGTCCCGGGCGTGCCAGGCGTGGGCGTGAAGACCGCCACCAAGCTCATCGAGCGCTACGGCACCGCCGATGCGGTGGTGGCGCACGCCGCCGAGCAGACGCCGAAACTGCGCGAGCGCCTGCTCGCCGCAGCCGAGGCGATGCCGCTGACGCGCGAGCTCGTCACCCTCAACAGTGATCTCGACGTCGAGTTCCACCTCGAGGCCTGCCGCACCCCGATCGTGACGCGCGAGGCGGTGCGCGACCTGTTCGCCGAGCTCGGCTTTCGCAGCTTCACCGAGGCGCTGCCGCCCGCGGAGGCCGCCGCTGAGCCCGCCAGCGGTGCGCCAGTCAAGCTCGACCTCGGGACCTACCACCTGGTCGACACCCCCGAGGCGTTCGCTGCGTTCCTCGAGCAGCTCCGTGAGCAGCGGGTCTTCGCCGTCGACACCGAGACCACCAGCAAGCGGCCCGTCGACGCAGATCTGGTCGGCCTCGCCTTCGCGTGGCGAGCGGGCGAGGGGTGGTACGTCCCGGTGCGCAGCCACGTGGCTCCGACGCTCGATCCGGACGTGACGCTGGCCGCGCTGCGGTCGGTGCTCGAGGACGACGGCGTCGTCAAGGTCGGCCAGAACCTCAAGTACGACATCACGGTGCTGTCTCACTGCGGCATCGATCTCGGCGGTCCGCTGTTCGACACGATGGTCGCCGCATCGCTGCTGAACCCGGAACGTCGCGGCGTCGGCATGGACGATCTCGCTCGCGACCTGTTGGGTATCAGCACCATCGCCATCAGCGAGTTGATCGGCAAGGGCAAGCAGCAGCGTTCGATGCTCGAGGTCCCGATGGAGCAGCTGCTGCCGTATGCAGCCGAGGACGGCGACGTCACTTGGCGCCTGTACGAGCGCTTGAGCGCGGAGCTCGACGCGGCTGGCGGTCGCCTGCGCGAGCTCTTCGACGTCGTCGAGATGCCGCTCGTCAGAGTGCTCGCGGCCATGGAGCGAGCCGGCATCACGCTCGACGTCGCCCGGCTCCACGCCTATCGCGAGCAACTCGTCGCGCGCATCGGCATGCTCCGCGAGCAGGTGCTCGCTGCGGCCGGCTGCGACTTCAACGTCGATAGCCCCAAGCAGCTGGCCCTGGTCCTCTTCGAGCGGCTGCAGTTGCCGGTGATCCGGAAGACGAAGACCGGGTTCTCGACCGACGCAGAGGTGCTCGAGACGCTCGCCAGCGAGACCGGCCATCCGCTGCCGGCGCTCGTGCTCGAGTATCGCGAGCTGACGAAGCTGCTCGGCACCTACGTCGATCCGCTGCCGAGCTACGTGTCGCCTCGGACCGGCCGTCTCCACGCCAGCTTCAACCAGACCGGGGCGGCGACCGGCCGGCTCTCGTCTGCTGATCCGAACATCCAGAACATCCCGATTCGCAGCGACGCGGGCCGCGAGATCAGGCGCGCGTTCACGGCCCGCGACGACGAGCACCTGCTCGTCGCGGCGGACTACTCGCAGGTCGAGCTCCGCTTCCTCGCGCACTTCTCGGAGGATCCCGAGCTGCTGAGGGCCTTCCGTGAGGGGCTCGATATCCACAGCTACGTCGCCGCGCAGGTCTTCGGCGTACCGCTCGAAGAGGTCTCACCGGACCAGCGCCGCGTGGCGAAGACCGTCAACTTCGGCATCGTCTACGGTCAAGGCGCCTTCGGGCTCGCGCGTACCCTGCGCATCCCGCAGCAGGAGGCGCGCACCTTCATCGAGGCCTACAAGGCGCGCTATACCGGCCTCGACCGTTTCCTGCAGCGCTGCGTCGAGGAGGCCAGGTCGACCGGCGGTGTCGAGACCATCCTCGGTCGCCGCCGACCGATCCCGCAGGTCCACAGCCGCAACCCCAACGAGCGCGCGCTGGGCGAGCGCCTGGCCATCAACACCGTCATCCAGGGTTCGGCGGCGGACCTCATCAAGCTGGCGATGGTGCACTTAGCCGAGCGACTCGAGCGGGCGGGTCTGGCGGCACGCATGCTGGTGCAGGTGCACGACGAGCTCGTGCTGGAGGCCCCCAAACCAGAGGCGGAGCGCGCGAGCGCCATCACCACCGACGCGATGGCCAATGCCATGACGCTGCGCGTCCCACTCGTGGTCGACGCCAAGGTGGGACCGAACTGGCTAGAGGGCAAGGGGTGAGCCCAAGGAGCGGCGACCACACCGCGTTTCGCGGTCTCCCAGGGTAGGCGCTCGTCGGGGCTATGATCGACGGCACCATGCGAATCCTCGTGAGCAACGACGACGGGGTCTACAGCCCTGGCATCTTCGCGCTGGCGCGTGTCGCCCAGGACTACGGCGACGTCCGCGTCGTAGCACCCGACGTCGAGCAGTCGGCCATGGGACACGCGATCACCGTCCGCCGGCCCTTGCACTATCAGCGCACCCGGATCGACGGGCTCGAGGCGTTCAGGGTCGACGGCACCGCCGCCGACGCGGTCGCGCTCGGTGCCCACCATTGGGAGAAGGTCGAGCTCGTGCTCTCCGGCATCAACCTCGGCCTCAACATCGGGCACAACATCCGCCACTCCGGCACGGTGGGTGCGGCCATTCAGGCGGCGTTCCTGAGCATCCCGGCGATCGCCTTCAGCGCCCCCATGACGGATGATCCTGTCGACTTCGACGTCTTCGAGCCCTATCTTCGGCAGGTCATCGAGTTGGCCCTCACGCTTCCCGACGTCCCGCTGCTGAACGTCAACTTCCCGC
>SKMG01000251.1 GCA_007121175.1 Trueperaceae bacterium
CGCGAGCTGCTGGTGGTGCTGGTGCTGCTCGCCGCGCACCAGGGGCACAACTACGCCGTGACGAGCCTGAAGGCCACCACCCGCTTCATGGCGGTGGCGCGCCTGCAGCTCGTGATGGTGGTGGCCTACCCGCTGTTCGGCATCGGCGGCGCGCTGCTCGGCGGGCTCGCGGGGTTCATCGCCGGCCAGGTGCTCGCCTACGCGCTGGTGTCGGCGTTCGCGTCGCGCAGTCGCGAGGTGATCCTGCGACCGCGCTTCGATCTGGTCCGCGCGCGCGCGCTGATCAAGATCGGCTTCCCGATCATGCTCGTCGGCGTGGTGCACGTGTTCTACACCACGGTCGACCGCTGGATCGTGGTGGCGTTCCTGGGGACCGAGTCGCTCGGGCACTACTCGCTGGCGATCATGACGCTCAGCGCGGTGGGGCTGCTGCCGCGGGTGATCGGCCAGCAGTTCTACCCGCGCATGGCCTTCGCCTGGTCGGCCAACCGCGACCCCGACGAGCTGCGTGCCATCGCAGCCCGCGTGCGCACGATGGCCTTCGCGGTGGTGATCCCGGCGGTGCTGGCGGTGATGATCGCGGTGCCGCCGCTCGTGCGGGCACTGCTACCCGCCTTCGAGCCCGGCATCGCGCCGCTGCTCGTGACCATGATCGTGCCGCTCGTGAGCGTGGTGGGTCAGGGCTTCGGTGGCGTGCTCCACATGCTCGACCGGCAGAACTGGCTGCTGGGCGCCATCACGGTGGCGCTGATCGTCAATGGTATCGTCGGCGCACTCCTCGTCGGCCCGCTCGGCCTCGTGGGCGTAGCGGTCGGCACGCTGGTCGCGCATGCGCTCTACGCGGCGCTGCGGGTCTGGCTCGGCCACAAGGCGCTGCGCTCGCTGACCAGCCCCCAGGGCCCGCTCCGGAAGGCGTCGATTGACCGTGTCGAATCCTGAAGACCCCTCCGTCACCACCGGCGGCCCCGACCCCTCCGCCACCACGGGTGGGCCCGGCCCCTCCGTCACCACCGGCGGCCCCGGCCCCTCCGCCACCACGGGTGGGCCCGGCGACGCCCGCGGGCCGCGAAGCTGGCCTGCGCGCACCGTCCTCGTGGCCGAACTCTCGGCCAACCACCAAGGCGACCTGGAGCGCGCGAAGGACACGCTCCACGCCATGCAGGCGTCGGGCGCCGACTGGGTGAAGCTGCAGACCTACCGGCCGGAGTCCCTCGCCCTCGATCTCGACGGGCCGCACTTCGGACCGCGCACGAGCGGGCCGTGGGCAGGGCTGCGGCCCTTCGATCTCTACACCCGTGGCGCCTTGCCGCTCGCGTGGCACGCGGAGCTCTTCGCGCTCGCCGCAGCGCTGGGCATGACCTGCTTCTCGTCGCCGTTCGACGAGCAGGCCGTCGACTTCCTCGAGCAGCTCGGCTGCCCTTGCTACAAGGTCGCGTCGCTCGAGATCACGCACGTGCCGCTGCTGGAGCGCATCGCGGCGACCGGCGCACCGGTGATCCTCTCGACGGGCGCCGCGACGCTCGGCGACATCGAGCTCGCGCTCGACACGCTCGGCCGTGAGCGCTCCGACATCACCCTGCTGAAGTGCACCACCGCCTACCCGACGCCCTTCGCCGAGGTGAACCTGCGCTCGATGGTGACGCTCGGCACCAGCTTCGGCCTCCCCGTGGGCCTGTCGGACCACACCCTGGGCCACACCGTCGCCGTGGCGGCGGTCGCGCTGGGCGCGCGGCTGATCGAGAAGCACTTCATCCTCGAGCGGGCTCACGGGGGGCCCGACGCCGCGTTCTCGATGGAGCCCGCCGAGTTCCGGGCGCTGGTCGACGCGGTGCGGGCCACCGAGGACGCGCTCGGTTCGGAGCGCTACGTGATGGCGCCGTCGTCCGCCGAGGCCCGATTGCGCGGCCGGTCGATCTTCGTCTCGGCCGCGGTCGCGGCCGGCGAGCCACTCAGCGAGGCCAACGTGCGCATCGTGCGGCCCGGCGCCGGGTTGCACCCGCGCCATCTGCGCGCGGTGCTCGGAAGGCGCGCCCGCGAGGATCTGGCGCCCGGCACGCCGTTGGCCTGGCAGCACGTGTCGGCGCCGGACGATTGACGGCGTAGCGCCTCAGCGCGCGACCCGCACCATCCCCTCCGCCTCGAGCCGCTGCAGCCAGGGCCGCAGTTCGTCGAGCGGCGTGTCGAGCGCGGCGGCGACGGTCTCGAGCGTGGCGCCGTTGGCGAGCACCTCCAGCAGCCGCTGTCCGGGGGCGCCGTAGGTCGTGCGGAAACGCATCCACAGCTCGGTCATGGGGTTGAGCGCGTCGCGGCCGCGCAGCGTGAGCACGTAGTGCTGCGCCTCCCAGCCGGGCGGCTCGTCGGGCAGCGGCACCACCGGCGCGCTCGGTTCGTCGAGGGCGTCGAAGCGCTGCACCTCGGGTTCGCCCAGGACCGCGTCGCCGGCCGCGCGGGCCGCGAGCACCAGGTACGGCTCGCCGCGGTGGTAGAAGGTGACGCCCGCACCCGTCTTGGCGATCCCGGTGTGGTGCTCGGCGTCGCCTTCGAAGGCGCGTCCGAGCGCGTAGCCTGCGACCGCGGCCGCGCTGCGGGGCTCGAGCGGCACCAGGTGCAGGGCGTCGGGCTCGTTGTCGTGCGCCAGGCGCTGGAGCAGCCGCACGGCGTCCTGGCGCTCGAGGCCGAGGCCGCTGCGGTGCCCGCTCGCGGCCACCACGCGCCCCTCGAGCAGCAGCACCACGGCGCTGCCGAGCCCGCTGCGCCCGAGCAGCGCGCCGTGCCAGCCGGCCTCGCCGAGCCGGGCGAGCAGGGGCTTGACGTCGCTCACGCCAGGCAGCAGCCGCACGCTGCTGACGAAGCGGGGCAGGGCGCGGGCGGCGTCGAGATCGCATTCCGGGGCGACCGAAGGGAGTCGCGGCAGTGTCGAGGCGGCATGCGGCACGGCGTGCAGGTCGAGGTCGGTGGCGGCCAGGCCGGCGAAGCGGCCGAGCATGTGGCGCGCCTTCACCTCGCCGCCCACGAGCGCCATCAGCGCCACGCCGCGCAGCACCCGCACCCCGGCCACGTCCTGGCCCTGGCTGAGCGCCAAGGTGCCGCTCGGGAACCAGCTGCGCACCGCGCCCAGCAGCTCGTGGCCGCTGAGGTTGTTGGTGGCGCCGAGCAGGCCGTCGATCGGGTCGGTCGGCAGCGGCGGCGCGCGGCGAGCGCTCACGACTCGCCCCCTTCGTCACGTGACGAGGGCGTGCCGCCGGCGGCAGCCGC
>SKMG01000437.1 GCA_007121175.1 Trueperaceae bacterium
CTGGTGACGTCCTGCGCCACCACTGGCACCAGGCCACGCTCGTCCCAGGCCACCTGTTCGAGGACCTCGGCGTGGGCGCCGCCCGCGCTGGTGGCGCTCACGCGCCGGTTCCGGCCTGCGAGAGCGCCTGGGCCAGGTCGGCGACGAGGTCCTCGTGGTGCTCGATCCCGAGCGAGAGGCGCAGTAGGTCGCGTGGGGTGGCCGATCCTTCGGGCTCGACCCCGGCGCGGTGCTCGATCAGGCTCTCCACGCCGCCGAGGCTGGTGGCGCGCCGCCACAGCCGCACGGCGCCCGCAACCTGCACCGCGGCGGCCTCGCCGCCCGCGACCTGGATCGAGAGCATGCCGCCCGCCTCGCGCATCTGCCGAGCGGCGATGGGGTAGCCCGGATGCTCGGGGAGCCCCGGATAGTGCACCGCCGTCACGGCGTCGTGACCGACCAGGGATGCCGCGACCGCCGCGGCGTTCTCGGCCTGCGCGCGCAGGCGGTGAGGCAGCGTGCGCAGGCCGCGCAGCGTCAGCCAACACTCGAACGGGCTCGGCACGGCGCCCTCGTGAACCTGGATGGCCCGGATGCGCTCGAACGTCTCGCTCCGGCGCGCGGCGAGCACCGCACCCCCGAGCACGTCGGAGTGGCCGGAGAGGTACTTGGTGGTGGCGTGCACCACCAGATCGACGCCGAGGCCGATCGGATCGGCCCAGGTCGGCGGCGTCCAGGTAGCGTCGACCGCCACCTCCACCCGGCCTTTCTGCCGGCGCGCGAGCTCGACCACGCCCGCGACGTCGGTGACGTGCAGCATCGGGTTCGACGGCGTCTCCACCCAGATCAGCCGGGTGTCGTCGGTGATGGCGGCGCCGAGCGCGCCGAGGTCGCGCTGGTCGATCTCGCTGACGCGCAGCCCGGCCGGCTCGAGGTGCTCGCGCAGCAGCACCCGGATGCCGTGATACATGTCGCGCGGCACCACCACGTGGGAGCCGGCCGGCAGCGCTCGGAACACGGCGGCGGCGGCGGCCGAGCCCGACGCGAACGCGGCGGCTTCGGTCGCCCCTTGCAGCAGAGCGAGCGCCCGCTCGAGCGCGGCGCGCGTGGGGTTGCCGGCACGGCTGTAGACGAAGCCGTGGGGATAGGAGCCGTCAGGGTTGCGCTCGAAGGTCGTGCTGAGGTGGATCGGCGGTATCAGGGCGCCGGTCGCCGCGTCGCTCTCCAAGCCCAGGTGGACGGCGAGCGTCTCCGGGTGCAGGCGCCGCGTGCCGCTCACGCCAGCCTCACGTGCACGCCGTGCTCGGCCAGGTAGCGCTTGACCGCTGGCACGGTGGTCTCGCCGCGGTGGAAGATGCCGGCGGCTAACGCGGCGTCGGCACCGGCCTCCTGCAAGACCGCGCGCATGTGCTCGGCGTTGCCAGCGCCGCCCGAGGCGATCACGGGGATGTCGACCGCCCGCACCACCGCGGCGGTAGCGGCGAGGTCGTAGCCGGTGGTCATGCCGTCGGCGTCGATGCTGTTGAGCACGATCTCGCCAGCGCCGAGCTGCTGGCCCTGCTGCGCCCAAGCGATCAGGTCGAGCCCCGTGGCGCGGCGTCCGCCGGCCACGTAGACCTCCCAGCCGCCGCCGTCGTCGCGGCGCTTGGCGTCGATCGACAGCACCACCGCCTGCGAGCCGTAGTGCAGGGCGGCGGCGCGCACCACCTCGGGATCGGCCACGGCACCCGAGTTGATCGACACCTTGTCGGCGCCCGCGTCGAACAGGGCGCGAAAGTCGGCCAGGGTCCCTACCCCTCCGCCGATGGTGAGCGGCATGAAGCAGCGCTCGGCGACGCGGGTGGCGACGTCGAGCATGCTCGCGCGCCCGTGGGCGGTGGCGGTGATGTCGTAGAACACCAGCTCGTCGGCGCCCTGCTGGTCGTAGCGCATGGCCAGCTCGACCGGGTCGCCGACGTCGCGCAGTTCGCCGAGCTCGGCCCTGCCGAACTGCACGCCGCGGGTGGTGCGGCCGTCGTGGACGTCGAGGCAGAGGATCACGCGTTTCGCCAGCATCGTCGCGAGTGTACCGCCGCCAGCCGCGGCAGCGTCCCCGGCCGCAGCAGGTGGCTCCTTTCGGGGTTTGACAGTCACCACCGCCGGCCTCCACCATGCGGGTGGGGGAGCTCGGTCGTCCGAGGGCTCGCTGCCGGCCCCGGACGCGCTCGGAGGGAGGGTCCGGTGATGGACTCGAGCGAGGTGAAGTCGACCACCCTGCGGCTCATCCGCAGCGTCCTACCGGCCTCGGGACGGCTCGGAGTGCGGCTCTGGGACGGCACCACGCTCACAGCGGACGGCGAGCGACCCGAGGCTACGCTGGTGTTGGCGCACGAGGACAGCCTCGCCCGCATGCTGGAGCCGCCGGTGGACCTCTCGACGGGCGAGGCCTACGTGCGCGGGGACTTCGACGTCGAGGGTGACCTGGAGGCGGCCTTCGCGCTCGCCGGAAATCTGAACCCCAAGCTGGGCGTGTTCGACTGGTCGCGGCTGATCAAGGACGCCGCCGCGCTGCGCCGTCGGCGCCGCCGCAAGGCGCCCACGGTCCACGCCCGGGTCGCCGGCCGCCGGCACTCGAAAGAGCGCGATCAGCAGGCCATCCGTCACCACTACGACGTGTCGAACGACTTCTACCGCTTGTGGCTCGACGAGCGCATGGTCTACTCCTGCGGCTACTTCCCCACCGGCGAAGAGACGCTCGACGAGGCGCAGGAGGCCAAGCTCGAGTTGATCTGCCGCAAGCTGCGGTTGCGGCCGCAAGAGCGGTTGCTGGATATCGGCTGCGGCTGGGGCGGTCTAGCGCTCTACGCGGCCGAGCGCGGGGCGCAGGTCACCGGCATCACCATCGCCGCGCAGCAGATCGAGGAGGCGAGAAGGCGAGCGGCGTCGGCCGGAGCGCTCGCTGACGGCGTACGGTTCGAGCTGCTCGACTACCGCGACGCGCAACGTAGGTACGACAAGATCGTCAGCGTCGGGATGGCGGAGCACGTCGGCGCCGAACAACTGCCGAACTACTTCCGGAAGGCGCATGAGCAGCTCGAGCCGGGGGGCCTGATGCTCAACCACGCCATCTCCCGTGGACCGCGCCCGATCACCGGCTCGCGAGAGGTGGTCTCCGGCGAGTTCATCCAGCGTTACGTGTTCCCGGACGGCGAGATCGTGCCGCTGTGGCAGAGCCTGAAGGCCGCTGAGGAGGTGGGCTTCGAGGTGCGCGACGTCGAGGACC
>SKMG01000349.1 GCA_007121175.1 Trueperaceae bacterium
CGCAGGGCGGCGTCGAAGCGGGCCACGGGGCGCGCGGCGCGCCGCAGCACCGGATCTCCATACAGTCGGATGGGTCGGATCATGCGTACTCCCGCGGCCGACACGCCCTCACGGGACCGTGTGCGGCCCGTCGAAGCGCACGCTGGCGGTGACCTCCTCCAGGAGCGCCACACCAGGCGGCGTCACGACGTTCACCGCGAGAGTATACCGGCCTGGCGGCGGCCGCTCCGTCGGCAGGGTGATGGTGCCGACGACCTCGCCGAGCGACTCGATGACGCTCGGCGGACCGACCACCGGCACCAGCTCGTGCGAGGGAGAGACGTCCCCTACGTGATCGATCACCAGTGGCACCAGCCGCAGCGGCACCTCCCGGCGGGTCAGCAGCGGTTCCACCCGCGACACGACCGTGACGGTGCTGGGGCTGACGCTGACCTCCTCGACGGGCCGGCCCGACGCATCGGCCGGGAATGGCGCTACGGTGCTCAGCTGCTCGCGCTGCTCGACCGCCACCAGGGCCTGCGTCACGCGTTCTAAGCGCGCGCGGCGGCCGCGTACGGTGACGACCTCGGGCTCGACGACGCTGCTCAGACGCCCGTCGGTGGGCGGCGGGCCCAGGCTGACCACCGTGACCGGCACCTGCTTCGTGGCGACGGGTTCGAGGATGCCGAGTACCTCTGCTGGGTTGACGCGTTCGAGCACGACGCCCTGCGGCGGCGAGACGAGCACCGGCGCGGCGAAGTCGCCGGTCCTCCCGCTCAGCTCCAGCACGGCCTCGACGCTCTCGGGCCTGAGCCGGTCGATGCGCGGCAGGGGACCCGACACCGTCACCTCGGCGACCTCGGGAATGCCGATCGGCACCAGGTCGGCTGCGATGCCCTCGACCGTGATCGGTACCAGCATGCTGCGCTGCCCGATCGTCTCGTCGCTCGAGGCGACGAAGGCCCACATCACGATCGCCAGCGCCAGCGCGGCCAGCTTGCGCGGCCACCGGAACGTCAGACGCTGCCACAGCTCTCGGACGGTCACGCGGCGTACACCTCCTGCAGTGTACTGAGGACGTCCGCCGGTGCGATGTCGACGCGCAGCTCACCACCCTGGGCGATCGAGACCGTGCCCCGCTCCTCGCTCACCACGATGACCAGCGCGTCGGACAGCTCTGCGAGCCCGAGCGCGGCGCGATGCCTGGTACCGAGCCGGGCCATCCAGCCGTCGTCCTCGTCACGGTCGGAGAGTGGCAAGATCGCGCCCGCATGCGTGACCACGTCGTCGCGGACGATGACCGCGCCGTCGTGCAGCGGCCCCCTGCTGGCGAAGATCGTGTGCAGCAGCGCGGCACTGACTGGGGCTCCGATCTCGCGACCGGCCCGACCGTAGGCCGATAGCGGCGTGGTGCCCTCCAGGGCGATCAGCGCTCCTACCCGCTGTTGGGCGAGGTCGCGCACGGCGGTCATGATCTCCTGGACCGGGTCGCCGCCGCTGGCAGTGCGCCGGCGGCCGCGTCCGACACGCTCGAGAGCGGCGCGCAGCTCCGGCTGGAAGATCACCACCACGGCGATGAACGCGACCGGAGCGACGCGGTCGAAGAGGAAGCGCGTCGCCTCGAGCCCTGTCTGCGTGGCGAGGAACCACAGGACCAACAGCGCCGCTAGACCCCGGAACACGTTCCACGCGCGCGATTCGATGAGCAGCGCGTAGGCGTGGTAGAAGAGCACGGCCAGGATGACGATGTCGAGCGCGTCACGCAGGCCGAAGCCGTCGAGCGGGGCCACCGATGCCTCCTCGGGCTAGCGTGCGGCGCAGGGCCCGGCACCAAGGCAGGCCTGCGCGTGGACGAGTTTGGGCGCGCACTCCGCTTCGTGCGTGGTGCACGGCGTCGTGGTGATCGATGGTATCACGCTGGTCCTGACCACACGGTGTGAGCGGGCGGGAGGGCTCGCGTAGGGTAGGCTCGCACCCGGAGGTACGACGTCATGGAACGGATCCACCAACGGCTGGCCACCCTCAGGGGGTATCTTTGACCTCGCTGGCGCCCGCGCGCGGCTGCAGGAGCTCGACCCACAACTGAACGATCCTGCGCTGTGGAGCGATCCGCAGCGTGCCAAGCGCGTGACCCAGGAGGCGAGCCGCCTGCGGCGCGTGGTCGACGGCTTCGCGCGCCTCGAGGACGACGTCGGTGGACTCGCCGAGCTATGGGAGATGGCCGGCGAGGACGACCGCGAGGAGCTCGAGGAGGAACAGCGGCGGGTCGAGGCCGAGCTCGACGCGCTCTACCGCGAGACGCTGTTCAAGGGCGATCACAGCGAGCGGGCGGCGATCCTGACGATCAAGCCCGGTGCCGGCGGCACCGAGTCCTCGGATTGGGCGGGCATGCTGCTCCGCCTGTACCAGCGCTACGCGGAGCGCAACGGCTTCACGGTCGAGCTCCTCGACGCGGTCGGCAACGAGGCAGCCCCCAACGGCGTCGACTATGCCCAGCTGATCATCCGCGGGGAGCGGGCCTTCGGCCTGTTGCAGGTGGAGGGCGGCGTGCACCGACTGGTGCGGGTCAGCCCGTTCGACTCCCAGAACCGCCGTCATACCTCCTTCGCCTCGGTTGAGGTGATGCCGGAGATCGACGATCAGGTCGCGATCGACATCGACCCCAAGGACGTGCGCGTCGATGTGTACCGCTCGTCCGGACCCGGCGGGCAGTCGGTGAACACCACCGACTCGGCGGTCCGGGTGGTGTACCGGGCCGGCACGCCAGAGGAGATCGTCGTCACCTGCCAAGACGGCAAGTCGCAGATCAAGAACCGAGAGAAGGCGATGACCGTCTTGCGTTCGCGCCTGTGGGAGCGTGAGGAAGAGCGGCGTCGCGAGGAGCAGCTGAAGGCGAGAGGCGATCAGAAGGCGATCGAGTGGGGCTCGCAGATCCGCTCCTACGTGCTCGACAAGCAGTACGTCAAGGACCACCGGACCGGCCTCATGCGCCACGATCCGAGCGCGGTCCTCGACGGCGACATCCAGGACCTCCTCTGGGCCGGCCTGGAGTGGCGCGCGAGCGGCGCGGCCACGGCGGCGGCGAGCGCCTGAGTGGCGGCGGGGATCGGCGTCGGTGCGGATCCTCGCCATTGCCGATGCCGTCTCGCCGTTCGTCTACTCGGAGCGCTTCCCGGCTACGGTGCCCGAGTTCGACGTGGTGCTCTGCGCCGGCGACATGCCCGGGCACGTGTTGGAGTTCCTGGCCGATAAGCTGCGCAC
>SKMG01000314.1 GCA_007121175.1 Trueperaceae bacterium
ACGATGAGGCGCTCGGGAGCGTCGGCGAAGCAGAAGCGGACGAGCGGGTCGATGTCCGGGAGTTCCGCGGTGTCGACGGGTTCGGGCCGCATCGCACGCTCGTCATCGCCCTCGGCGCATGGGACGCTGAAGACGCGCCAGTCGTGGCGCCGCCGCTCCACCCACACCGTCGTGGGTCCCGCCGTGATCCGCACCGCCGCGTTGCGCGGCACGTCGGCCGCGCCCCACCAGATGGCCGCACCGTCCGCGACGGTCGCGTGCGGCTCGGCGGGAGGCGCCGTGCCGGCGGCCGGCTCGCGTTGTGGCCTTCGCGCCATCGGCTGCAGCATAGCCCCCCGCGCGCGGCGGCGGGCCCTGCACCGGGCGGCTCGCGGCAACTGCTCGTGAACGCACCCGGGCGGGCGCGACTATGATAGGACGCGTGCCGCCATGCTCAGCCTCCGACGCCGCCGCGCATGATCCCGTCTCCACTGTCGAAAGCTCGGTCCACGCACATGCCGGGGCGTCGCTCGGCGCCGACGGCAAGCGGCCCCTGGTCATGGTCGGGGACTATGCGTGGGACGTGCTCATCCGCACCAACACCGCGCTGCAGACCGGCGGCGACACCTTCGGCGAGGTCCAGCTCGCCCCCGGCGGAAGTGCCGCCAATGCCGCGGTCTGGGCCGCGCGCTGCGGGCTGCCGACCACCTTCATCGGCAAGGTCGGCCGCGATCGCTTTGGTTCGCTGGCCGAGGACGACCTGCGCGCCGAGCACGTCGAGGCCTGCCTGATCCAGACCGAGGCGCACCTCACCGGTTCGGTGGCGGTGTGGATCGACCACACCGGCCAGCGCTCGATGGTCTCGGGCAAGGGCGCGGACCATGCCCTCTTGCCGCAGGAGCTGCCTCGGCCGCTGCTGCGGACCGCTAAGCACCTGCACTTGTCGGGCTGGGCCCTGTTCGCCGACCCGCCGCGGGCGGCGGCGTGCGAGGCCGCGCGGCTCGTGCGCTCCGTGGGCGGGACGGTTTCGCTCGACCCCGGCTCGTTCCAGATGATCGAGGCGATGGGCGTCGACTCCTTCCTGGAGGTCAGCCGCGGCCTCGGCGTCAGCATGCTCTTTCCCAACGCCGAAGAGGCGGCCACGCTCTCCGGAGAAGTCGGTCCCGAAGCCATGGCGCGCCGTCTGGCCTCGCTCTACTCGGGCGCGATGATCGCGTTGAAGCTCGATGCCGACGGCGCCTTCATCTTCCCCGTGGACGGCGAGGGGATCCCGGTGCCGCCGCAGGTGAACCGGCTGGTCGACGCCACCGGCGCGGGTGACGCCTTCGCTGGCGCCTTCCTCTCGCAGGTCTTGCAGGGCGTGGACGTCGCCGCTGCGGCGCGCTTCGCAGTCGGTGTCTCCGAGTGGGTGATCCAGCAGGTGGGAGCGCGGCCCCCGTTGGACGACGCCCTGCAACGCTACCTGGCCACGGGCTAGCATGGCTTCGTGAGCCACGCCGCAGCACCTTACTCAACGCACTTCGGCGGCGACTGGGGACCGTCGGTCCCTTGCCCTTCGGCACCCGGCCCTTCGGCACCCGGCCCCTCGGTCCACGGCCGGCAGGCGCCAGCGGCTCAGCGATCATGAGCCCCTGGTCGGTCTCGCGCCTGCTCGACGAGGAGTGTTCGCAGCAGGCCGAGGCGGTACTGCGCCGCGCCAGCATGTACCTCGAGGGCCGCGTGGTGGGCACCGTGGCGGCGTGCGAGGCAAGCCCTGACGTCCAGAACTACCGCGAGTGCTTCGTGCGCGACTTCGCGGTGTCGGCCGCGGCCTACCTCGAGGTCGGGGAGACCGAAGTGGTGCGCAACTTCATCGAGACCGTGGCGTCACTGCACCCCGACCAGGCGGGCAGTACGATCCCGCCGGCCGATGGCCTGATGCCAGCGAGCTTCACGGTCGAGCGCGACGACAACGGCCGCGAGTGCGTGATCGCCGACTACGGCCAGCGCGCGATCGGGCGGGTGGCACCGGTCGATTCGGCGCTGTGGTGGCTGCTCATCCTGCGCGCGTATCAGAACGCCAGCGGCGACACCGGGCTCGCTCGGTCGGGCGAGGTCCGCGCCGCCATCGAACGGGTGCTGGAGTACTACTTGCGGCCGCAGTTCGAGATGCTCCCCTCGTTGCTGGTGCCCGACGGCTCTTCGATGATCGACCGGCGCATGGGCGTGCACGGGCATCCGCTCGACATCCAGGTGCTGTTCTGGGCCGGTATGCGCGCCGGGCTCGAGCTGCTGCCCGAGGACCACGAGCTCGCCGGGCCGGTGTTCCGCCGGCTCGCGGCGCTCGGTCGGCACCTCAGGGAGGATTACTGGCTCGACCGCAAGCGGGTCGAGGTGATCCGGCGCTTTCCGGTCGAGGAGTTCGGCACGCTGCTGGCGAACCCGTGGAACCTGCACCCCGACGCCATCCCGGTGTGGACCATGGCGTGGCTCGCCGAGCGCGGCGGCTACTACGCCGGCAATCTGGCCCCTGCGCGTCTGGACGTGCACTTCTTCACGCTCGGCAACTTGCTGGCCGTGTCGACCGGCCTGGCGACGCCAGAGCACGCCGAGGCGCTCTTCGACCTCATCGAGCACCACCGCCGCGACCTGCTCAGCGACACGGGCATGAAGCTCACCTACCCGGCGCTCGAGGGGCGCGACTGGTACCTCCTCACCGGTTCAGACCAGAAGAACGTGCCGTGGTCCTACCACAATGCGGGCACCTGGCCGATGCTGCTGTGGCCCCTGGCCTCGGCCGCGCGGGTCGTCGGGCGCAGCGAACTGGCCGCAGAGGTCGTCGCGCAGGCCGCGCCGCGGCTCGCCTTCGATGATTGGCCCGAGTACTACGACGGGCCCTACGGAGGGTTGATCGGGCGGCGTTCGCGCCTCGAACAGACCTGGACCGTGGCGGCGGTGCTCGCCGCCGCGGTGCTGCTGGAGGACCCCGAGGCGCCCGACCCGTTCGCGTTTGCGCGCGACGAGGCGCTCGAGGAGGCCATCGCCGCGGCGAAGCCCGACGCGGTGGACCGCGTCGACTGATCCTGGGGCGGATCAGTCGCCTAAGTGACCGAGCTTCTCGCGCTTCGTCGCCAGGTAGACCTCGTTGTAGGCGTTCTCACCGACGTGGAGCGGTACCCGCTCCACCACCTCCATGCCGTAGCCCTGCAGCGACACGACCTTGCGCGGGTTGTTCGTCAACAGCCGCAGCCGCCGGACGCCGAGATCGCGCAGCACCTGCGC
>SKMG01000056.1 GCA_007121175.1 Trueperaceae bacterium
GATCGCAGGCCGCGAGATCGCAGGCCGCGAGGATCAACGAAACAGGTCGGCCATACCTCGGCGGAGGAGACGACTGGCGACGAACACCAGTACGAGGGTGATCACGATGACGATGCTGCCCATGGCGGCGGCAGGCGCTGTCCGGTACGAGGTCAGATACTCGAAGATGGTGATCGACACGGTCTTCCAGCGGCCGGAGAAGAGCATGATCGTCACGCTCAGTTCCCCGATGAGCGTCGAGAACACGAGGATGCCCCCGGCGAGGATCCCCGGTGCGATCAGTGGCACGGTGATCCTGCGGATGGTTCGGCCCCACGTAGCGCCGCAGATCGTCGAGGCTTCCTCGAGCGCGGTGTCCACCTGGCCTATGGCCGCCGAGATCGACCGGAAGGCGTACGCCAGGCGCCGAACGAAGTACGCGAACACCAAGATCGCAGCGGTGCCAGTCATGGCCAACCAGCCGGTGTTGAACGTCGTCAGATAGGCGACCCCGGTCACGATGCCGGGAAGGACGAAGGGCAGCATGACCGTGAGATCGATGAGCCAGCGCCCGGCGAAGCGCTTGCGCAGTGACACGTACGCCGTGATGAGACCAAACGCCAGCGCCATGATCGTCGCGAGCCCGGCCAGCGTGATGCTGTTGAGGATCGGCTGCGTGACGTTGCCCAGGATGTGTCGGTAATTGCCCAGACCATACTCAGTCGGGAAGAGGGTACCGGACCAGCGCTCTGCGAACGAGGAGAACACGACGAGGATCTGCGGTAGCAGGGCCAGCAAGAGCAGACCCCAGACGTAGACCGCGCCGAGGACGCGGTCGAGTAGCCGGCCGCTCCGGCGCGAGCCACGCGTCGTTCCCGTGAGCGTCACGTAGCGCTTCTTGCCGGTGAAACGTCGGATGAACAGCAAGAAGGCAATGACGAGCAAGACGTTCACGATGGCGATGGCGGCTGCCCCGTTGAGGTTGAAGAAACCCTCCACCTGGAACAGGATGAGCGTCGGCAACACGTAGTAGTCACCGCCGAGCACGGCTGGTACGCCGACGTTCCCGAGCGAGCGGATGAAGACGATCAACGCGCCCGAGGCGATCGACGGGATCACCAGCGGGAACGTGACGGTACGCAGAATGCGCCAGCGCGAGGCACCCATGATGGTGGCCGACTCCTCGATGTAGGGGTCGGCTGCGGACAGAGCGCCTTGGACGATCAGAAAGACGAAGGGAAAATAGGAGAGCGACAGCGCGAGGATGATGCCGAACGGCCCGAAGACCGTCGGAGGCGTGAAGCCGAACCAGGCCTGCAGGTAATGCGTGAAGATGCCGCTGCGCCCGAGCAGGATCACCCACGAGTAAGCCCCGATGAATGGCGGCGCAATCAGCGGGATCACCGAGAGCGACAGGATCAGGTTTCTGAAGGGTATCTCCACACGCGCCATCGCATAGGCCGCCGGTAGTGCCAGCAGCGTGGCGATGACCGTGGTCGAGAGCGACACCACGAGCGAGTTGACGAACGCTCGCTGATACAGCGGTGACGTGAGGAAACGTTCGAAGTTGACGAGGCTCAAGTTCTCCAAGGCGATGGCGTGCCCCTGGGGAATGAGGCTGCTGAGCAGGGTGGTGCCGATCGGGTAGACGAGCAGGATCAGCATCACGACCGTGGTGACGATGCCGACGAACCAGGGGGTCCAATCGCGTGCGGGCCGGTGCGTGCGTCCGCGAGTGACGGCACTCGGTACAGCGGCGGGCGGGGTCGACGGAGGGACCGTCACATCAACTCCTGAAGCACAGCGCGTGTTCACGGCGGACGTCGAGCCGTACACGCTCTCCTTCGGTGACATCGGCAGGTGGATCGGCGGTCTCGACCATGACCTCCTTCGTGGCGTCTTCGCAGGCCACGAAATAGCGCACGATGCTACCCAGGAAGAGGATCCGGCGCACCGTTCCGGTAAGGCCCGCAGCATCTTCCCCGCTCGTTGGCGTCAGGCGGATGTGCTCCGGCCTCACCGCGACGACGCTGTCGCGGTCGATACCGAACTCGATGCGCTCATCGGCGTCGAGACGCTCGAAGCGGCCGACCTCGATCATTCCTCCTGAGCGCAGCCGCACCGATGCCCCGGCACGATCGGCGTTGAGTACGTCGCCCGGGAAGAAGTTGATCTTGCCGATGAAGTCGGCGACGAAGAGCGAAGCCGGGTGCCGATACACCTCGGTCGGAGAAGCGACCTGCATCAGCCGCCCGAGCTTGAACACGCCGATACGATCCGAGACCGACATCGCCTCCTCTTGGTCGTGCGTCACGTAGAGCGCCAAGACGCCGAGATCCTTCTGGATGCGGCGTATCTCCTCTCGCATCTGCACGCGCAACTTGGCATCCAAGTTGGCGAGTGGCTCGTCGAGCAAGAACATGTCCGGATCGTACGCGAGCGCTCGAGCGATGGAGACGCGCTGCTGCTGGCCGCCTGAGAGATCCGACGGGTAGCGCATGTGCAGACCCTCGAGGCCGAGCGCATCGAGCAGTTGGTGGACGCGGTCGGCGAGTTGTCGCTGCCCGACCTTCCGCAGCCGAAGCCCGTAGGCCGCGTTCTCGAACACGCTCATATGGGGGAAGAGGGCGTACGACTGGAACACCATGCCGAGGTTGCGCTCGGCGGACGCGAGGCGAGCGAGGTTGCGGCCGGCGAAATCGATCGTCCCGGCGGTGACGGTCTCGAGGCCGGCGATCATGCGCAGGGTGGTGGTCTTGCCGCATCCAGAGGGGCCGAGCAGCGAGAAGAACTCGTCGCCGCTGATCTCGAGGTTCACATCGCGGACTGCGTGGACAGGACCTTCGGAGGTCTCGAAGACCTTGCTCAGGCCGCGGATGTGGAGATCACGCTGCTTCATCGGGTCTAGGGTTCCTTTCGCACGATGATGACGGACCGATCGTCGGCAAACAGGCCCGGACGCGAGCCCTTGGTGCTCGGGAACGGACCGACGCGATGCGGGTCGCGCCGTTCGACCTCTGCGTGATGATCCTCCCAAGCGACGACCGACGCGCCCTGCTCGGGCCAGCCGAAGTAGCCATCCGTGAAGAGCTCCAGCGAGTGGATCGATGCGGTCTCGACTAGCACCTCCTGCACCAGCTCAGGGTCGACGCCGAAACCGTCGAGCACACCCTGCGAGCCCGGGGTTCCGGCACCCCTCAGGTGCGCGACGCCGCGCAGGCCACCGAGCGCCAGCGTGCGAAGTAATTCGC
>SKMG01000266.1 GCA_007121175.1 Trueperaceae bacterium
CGCACGTCGACCACCAGTGGCCTCAGGAAGGGAGCCACCGGCTCGGTGATGCCCGCCTCGTGCAGCTCCGGCACCACGGCGAGCTCCTCCCCCGCCATGCGCGCGACCGCCGCGGCCCCGGCCCCAGCCGCGTTGATCACCACCGGAGCGCTGTAGCGATCACGATCGGTGCTCACCCCGAGCACGCGACCGCCGCTTTCGAGCAGCTCGAGCACCCGCTCGCCGTAGCGGAAGACGGCGCCGGCGCGCCGTGCGGCGGCCGCCATCGCCTGCCCGGCGAGCAGCGTCGAGCAGTGCCCGTCGCCGGGCGAGAAGGTCCCGCCCCGCAGGCCCTCGCGTAGCAGGTCGGGCACGCGTTCGAGCAGCTCGTGGGCGTCGAGCCAGTCGATGTCGAGCCCGTATCGCTTCTGCTCGCGCAGCAGCCGGCGGAAGGCGAGCTCCTCGGCCTCGCGGTACGCGACGAAAGCGTAGCCGCCGGTCACCCATTCGATGTCGTCGCCATGGCGTTCCTGCCAGGTGGCGAAGGCCTGCAGGCTCTCGCGGCCGATGCGGATCTTCGCCGGATCGCCGTGCGTGGCGCGCACCCCACCGATGGCGGCCTTGTGGGCACCCTGGCCGACGCTGGCTCCCGCGTCGAGCACCAGCGTCCGGAGCCCGGCCTCTGCCAGGGCGAGCGCCGTGGGCACACCGACGCTGCCGGCTCCGATCAGAATCGCGTCGAACGCGCCACTCACGGCTCGTCGGCCCCGCTGAACGCGCCGAGCGGCACCTCGACGAAGAGCGGTCGCCGCACGCTCGGAGTCACCTCACCGGCCGGCACGCCCTGGTCGTGGAAGAGGCGAGCGAGCAGCGGGGCGCAGGTCTTGGCGCCACAAGCGCCCATGCCCGCCCGGGTGAGCGCCTTGATGGCATTGAGGTCACGCTCCCCGGCCCGGATCCAGGAGCGCAGCTCGGCGGCAGCGACCCGCTCGCAGCGGCACACCACTTCGTCGTCCGCGATGGGCGCCTGGTAGCGCGTCAGGGGGTCGCAGACGCTGGGGTCCTGCACCCGCACTCCGGCGATGCGCTCGGCCACCTCGGCCGGCGCGCGGACCTTCACCAGCGCAGTACCGTCGGCTCCGCGTCCGGCTCGGCGGAGCCGCACGATCTCCGCGCCGCCGAGGAGCTCGCCGGCCGTGTCCAGCACCGTCACCGCATCACCTTCGCGCAGCGCGTCGGTCGCGAACTCGAACGGGATCGTGACGGTCGGGAACGCGGCGTCCGTGCGCCAATCTACGAGCGTGATGGCCAAGCCCGGACAGATGCGCACGCAGCGCTCGCACCCGAGGCAGGCCGCGGCGAGCTCGTCCCCGAGGTAGCGCGGCACGCGCCGGATGTCGCTCGCGTCGATGTGGATCAGGCCCTGCGGGCACACCGAGGTGCACGGGTTACAGGGGATCTCCTGGGAGCAGTGGAACACCGGGTGGATGCCCGAGCGCTCGAGCGGCGCCGTCCGCTCGACAGTCTCCCCCGGCTTCGAGCGCAGGATCTCAGCCATCCGCAGCCACTCGGCGGGGACGTCGCCGTCGCAGGCGCCGAGTCCGCGCGCCACCTCGAGGCCACGGATCGTGCCGCCGAAGATCGCTGCGGACGCCTCGGCCACGTGATCGGCGTCGCCAGCGGTGACGACCCGCAGACCAGCGGCGGCGGCCTGAGCGGTGAACTCGTCGACCGGATCGAGGCCGACGGCGACCAGCACGGCGTCGCACGCGACCGAGCGCTCGGTGCGAGAGAGCGGCCGGAAGGCCTCGTCGACGCGCGCGATGGTGACCGACTCGACGGCGCCCTCCCCGTTCGCGGCGACCACCGTGTGGGAGGTGCGGACGCGGACGCCGGCCCGCACGAGCTTGTCGAGGTGAACGCGATAGCCGCCGCAGGCCGGCGCGGCCTCTACGAGGCCGGCCACCGCGACACCGGCCTGCAGGGCATGGTAGGCGGTGATCAGGCCGACGTTGCCGCCGCCGACGACGAACACTCGCTCGGCGATACGCACCAGGTCGCGGTTGAGGAGCGTCTGGAAGGCGCCGGCGCCGAAGACGCCGGGTAGCGTGTTGCCGCGGAAGGCCAACGCTCGCTCGCGCGCCCCGGTCGCCACGAGCAGCACCTGCGGCTTCACCAGCGCGTAGCGCCCGCCGCGCAGCACGCCCACCCAGCCGTCGCCGAAGACCGCCAGGGCGGTGCTGCGCAACCACACCGTGGTGGTCTCGAACGCCGTCGCTGCGTCTGAGAGCCGCTCGGCGATGTCGATGCCGCGCGTGCCGGCGTGCACGGCTTCGATCGAGCCGAAGAAGCGGTGCGTCTGCAGCACCAGCTTGCCGCCCAGACGGTCCTTGTCGTCGATGAGCAGCGTCTCGACGCCGCGCTCCCCGAGCTGCCTGGCCGCGGCGAGCCCGGCCGGACCGCCACCGAGGATGAGCACTGGCACCTCGAGCCGCTCCACGCCCCGAGGCCTCGGGGCCGTATCGGCTCGTGGCGGCGTTGGCAGGCCATCGAGCGGAGCGACCCGCATGCCGGGCGTCACGGGGGTCATGCAGGCCTTCACCGGTCGGCCGTCGGCGAGCACCAGACACTGCGCACACTGACCGTTGGCACAGTAGAGCCCTTGCGGACTGCCGTCCCTGGGATGGTGACCGAACGCCCGGACGCCATGCGCCATCGCTGCGGACGAGATCACCTCGCCCGCCTTCGCCGTGCAGGGCCGCTCGTCCCACGTGAAGGGCACATCGTCACGCGGCACGACCCTGAGGATCGGATGTTGCTCGAGACGGCTCGTGACCATCACACGTCCCTCCGCCAGCGGCGCTTTGCCACACTGTAGGCGAGCGGTGCCGGGACGTTTGGGACGGCACTGCCTCAGGAGTGACATCATGGCCTGGTCATGACCAGCACCGCCATGGACCACCTGCGACACTTGGCCGAATCGATCGGGCCTCGGGGCTCGACCACCGCCGGAGAGCAGCAGGCGGCCGCCTACCTGCGCCAGCGCTTCGAGTCCGCCGGCCTCGAGACCCACTGGGAGCCCTTCACGGCACCGGTGAGTGGCTGGCGGCCGTTCGCGCTGGCGGCGCTGGCCGGCCTTGGAAGCGTGGTGCTGACGCTCGCCGGCGGGCGCGCCGGCGCGCTCGCGGCTGCGCTGCTGATGGCTGTGGTCACGATGTCGGTGTTCCTCGAGATGTACTTCCGA
>SKMG01000098.1 GCA_007121175.1 Trueperaceae bacterium
ACCGCCGCCGGCCTCGAGGGGGCGAACTCGACGGAGTTCGATCCGTATACGCCGCATCCGGTCATCGGGCTGATGCCCGAACAGCTGGAGATCGACGGCTTGGGCGGCACGATGCGGCTCGGCTCGTGGCCGATGCAGGTCGCACCCGGGACGCTGCTGGCCGAGCTCTACGCCGGGCGCATGGAGCAGTTGCCGCAGCAGGGTCGCGGCCATACGGTGTTCGAGCGGCACCGGCACCGGTATGAAGTCAACCCGGCCTACGTCGAGGCGCTCAAAGGCGCGGGGCTGGTGGTGTCGGGCGTCACGCCCGGCATGGCCGGCCGCGGCGAGGGCCTGGTCGAGGCGATCGAGCTCCGCGATCACCCGTTCTTCCTGGGGCTGCAGTCGCATCCGGAGTTCACGTCGCGGCTCATGCGGCCGAGCCCGCCCTTCACCGGCTTCATCCGCGCCGCCGTCTCTCGAAGGCGCAGCGTCCCCGTCGCAGACGTTACGCTTTGAGCGGCGTGAGCCTCCCACCACCGCTGGTCATCGGGCTCGCCGGGGGCACCGGCTCCGGCAAGACGACCGTCGCCGAGGCCTTGGTGCAGACCGCCGGACCAGACCAGGTGGCGCTGGTGCCGCTCGACGCCTACTACCGGGCGCAGCCGCAGGTGCCCTTCGAGGCACGCCAGCGCACCAACTACGACGAGCCCGGCGCCTTCGACTTCGAGCTCTTGCGCAGCCACGTCGAGGCGCTCAGCCGCGGCGCGACGGTCGAGCGTCCGGTCTACGACTTCTCGCGCCACGACCGCTCGCGCGAGACGCTCAGGCTCGCCAGCGCCGCGATCGTGATCGTCGAGGGCATCCTGGTGCTGCACGATCCGGCGTTGCGCGCGCGGCTGGCGCTCAAGGTGTTCGTCGATGCTCCGCCGGACGAGCGCTTCATCCGACGCCTCGAGCGCGACGTGCGCGAGCGAGGGCGCACCGCCGAGAGCGTCATCGAGCAGTACCGCAGGACGGTCAAACCGATGCACGACCTGTTCGTGGAGCCGTCGAAGCAGCATGCCGACCTGATCGTCCCCGAGGGCGGCGCCAACCGCGTGGCGCTCGACGTGCTTCGAGCCTACGCGACGCGCCACCTCTCGGAGCTCGCCCGCGCCCGGGCAGCCTCCGCAGCGGCGCCTGAGGCCGCCGCTGCGGAGCGGGCCATCGTGGAGACGCGCGAATGACGGGCGCTCCGCGGCGCTCTAGCCAGCCCCGCACGCTCGCCGAGCGCCATCCGGGGCTGCTGCGGGTCCTCTGGGCACTCCTGGCGCTGTCGCTGGTGCCGGCGCTGGTGCTGGTCTCGGAGCGCATCCGCGGCGAGCACAGCGAGCAGCGCGTCGCGATCGTGATGGACGAGATCGCGCTCGCGGAGCAGGCTGCTTACCTGGGGCTCGATTCGCTCACGCTGGGCCGTCACTACCAGACCCACGGTCTCTCGGGCATCGCCATCTACGAAGACACCGTCGAGACGCTCGCCATGAAGGGGCACGTCGCCGCGCTGCTGGGCCGAGAGGCGCACGCCATCGCGACCGTGCTCGGTGAGCCGCCGCCGGCGGTCGCGGCCGACACGACGCTGGTGCGCCCGCTGCGACCCGGGGCGGCCGAGCGGCTCCTCGCCAACACCGCCGCGCCGCCGCTCGAGGTCACTCTGGGGGGCGAGACCTGGTATGCCTGGCCGGGCGACTCGTTCCGTACCCGGCCAGCCGGTGCCGATCGCGAGCAGATCGAGGCGTGGGCGAGCGCCGGCTTCGAGATCGCCTACCGGCCGCGCAACTTCCCCGGCTTACTCGACGTCGGCAGCGACTACCCGCCGGAGGCGAGCTACCTGGTCTACGCCGGCCTGCAGGTGGCCGGGCACCCGAATGCGCTCGGAGCCGTGATCGACGTCAGCCAGGACTACCTCACGGCCATCATCGAAGGCACGCCGCAAGACGGCATGCCGGTCGTGGCGGGACGGGTGCCGACGGTGAGGCTGCTGTCGTTCAACCAGGACTACCTCAATCAGCGCCTGCGTCCCGGCGAAGTGGTCGAGAAGTACCTGCTCGCCGCGAACGAGCGCAACGTGCGCCTGTTCTACCTGCGCCCGTACACCGAGGAGCAACTCGGCGACATGGTCGCCAACACCGAGGCGCTCATCAGCGGCCTACGCCGCGCACTGGAGCGCGACGGCTACCAGGTGGGCGGCCTCGGCCTGCGCGACGTCGAGTACGCGCCCAACCCGGCGTTGCGGCTCGCCGCGGCGTTCGGGATCCTGGTCGGGCTGGCGCTGCTGGCGCTGGCCTTCCCGGCGCCGTGGGGCGTGCTGGCCGCGGCGTTGGTGGCGCTGCTCGGCCTGGTCGTCGCCGGCCCGTCGTGGGCCGCGGCCGCCCTGGTTGCCGCCATCGCCTTCCCGGTGCTCGGGTTCGCGCTCTTGCGGCACCGGCCCTACGCGCTGCTGGGCGCCACCGGACTGAGCCTGGTCGGGGCCGCGCTGCTCGTGGCGGTCGGATCGGATCGTGCCAGCATGCTGGCGATCGAGCCGTTCGCCGGCGTCGCCGCCACGCTGGTGCTGCCGCCGGCGCTGATGGCTGCGCAGCTGCTGCTGCGCTGGCGCCGCCCGGCGGCCTGGGTCCGCACCCTGTGGGGCTACCGGGTGCGACTGGGCGACGTCGCCATCGCGCTGGTGGTCCTGGCGGTGTTGGCTCTGGTGGTCATCCGGCGCGGCAACTTCCCGATCCTGGCGGCCACCGAGGCCGAACTGGCGGCGCGCTCGATGCTCAACGAGCTGTTCGTGCGGCCGCGCTTCAAGGAGCTCGTGGGGCACCCGCTCGCGGTGCTGGCGCTGACCAACCCGCGCTGGCCGCCATGGGCCACCGGCCCCCTGCTGGTGGCGGGCGTCATCGCCCAGGCGAGCATCCTCAACAGCTTCAGCCACTATCACACCCCCGTGCTCATCTCCCTGCAGCGCTCGCTGATCGCCCTGGCGATCGGCGTGATCGTCGGGCTCGTGCTGGTGCCGCTGGCGCGCTTAGCCGTGCTCGCGGTTCGCTCCTGGCTGCAGGCCGACGCGCGCAGCGAGGCCGGCGCCGGCGAGCCGTGAACCCAGACCCAGAGAGGCCGACCGGCGCGCCGGAGCCCGCGCCCTCGAGGGCGCTGCGCTGGTGCGTGTCCGGCTACTACGGCGCCGGCAACCTCGGCGACGAGGCGCTGCTGGCGGGC
>SKMG01000145.1 GCA_007121175.1 Trueperaceae bacterium
CGCCGGCCGGCTCGAGCGCCAGCTTCAGCTCCTCGAAGGCCCAGGCGACGCCGAGGCGGAGCGTGTCGTCGTCGACGAGCACCATCTGGTCCACCACACGCTGGCAGATCGCGAAGCTCACCGGCTCGTGCCGCGGCGCGCCCATCGAATCGGCGATGGTGTCGACCTCGACGCGCTGCTCGGGCACGCCTCGCTCGAGGCTGCGCGTGAGCCCCGCGGCGCCCTCCGGTTCGACCCCGATCACGCGGCAGGCGGGCTGGAGCGTCTCGAGGGCCGCACCCACTCCGGCGATCAGCCCACCGCCGCCGACCGCCACCACGACGGCGTCGAGGTCGGCCGCTTGCTCAGCCAACTCCAGGCCCACGGTCGCCTGGCCCGTCACGGTGGCGAGGCCCTCGAAAGGATGCACGAAGGTGCGGCCCTCGTCCCGCCGGATCCGCTCCGCCGTCTCGAACGCCGCGCCGACGTCGTCGACCAGGACCACCTCTGCGCCGAGGCGCGCGGCCTTCGCGATGCGCGCAGGATTGGAGCGACGAGGCATGACGACCTTCGCGGACACCCCGCAGATGCTGCAGGCATACGCCAGCGCGATCGCATGGTTGCCGGCGCTCACCGTCACGGCGCCGGCGGCGCGCTTCCAGGCGCCGAGCGTCAATAGGTCGTTCAGCGCCCCACGGACCTTGAAGCTGCCGGTGCGCTGCAGGAACTCGAGCTTGAGCACGACGTCCTCGATACCGCTCGCCGCGGCGAAGCGCGGCTCGTGCCAGGCGAGCACCGGTGTCGTGACGACGTAGGGATCGATGCGTGCGCGGGCGGCGCGAATAGCGTCGAGGCCGGGAGGCTGCATGCACCATTGTCGCTGATGCGTGGAGGGCGCGACCGAGCTCGGCGCGGCCGGACACCCGCGCCGGCATGCGAGCATGCGCCATGATCCGCCTCACCGTGATGTACAACCTGCCACAAGGCACCGACGAGGAGGAGTTCCTGCGCTGGCGGCTCGGCGAGCAACAGCAGGCCAACGCCGATGCGCCCGGCGTCCTGCGCACCGACTTCGCCATCGTCGAGAGTGCGTTGCAGCACCTCGGTCCGGCGCGCCACCGCTTCATGACGGTCGCCGAGTGGCCCGACCGGGAGACCTTCGAACGCACCTTCTACGCGCCCGAGGCGTTAGCGGCGCTCGAAGCGAACCTAGCGAAGCTCGCCGATCCGGTGTTCTTGGTGAGCGAGGTGCTGGCGTCGAGCGAAGGCTGAACGCCTTCGAGCGCGCTCGAGCACAGGTGCCTGCGCCAGCTCAGGCTCCCGAGCCGACGATCGCCACGGCCTCGATCTCGACGAGCACGTCGATGGCGAGCTCCGCACCGATCGTGCTGCGCGTCGGCTTCGGATCCGGGAAGAAGTCGGCGTAGACGACGTTCATGGCCGCGAAGTCGCGCTTGACGTGGCTCAGGATCACGAGCGTCTTGACGACGTCGGCCTTGCTGGCGCCGGCGGCAGTGAGCTGCTCCTCGAGGTTCGCGAGCGCCTGGGCCGTCTGCCGCCCGACGTCGTCGCCCGCCACGCGCCCGTGCTCGTCGATCGGGACCTGACCCGAGACGTAGACCGTGTCGCCGACGCGCAGGGCCGGGGTGAGCGGAGCGGAGGAGGTGCCGAAGGCTTGCTTGCGCATTGCTTGATCCTCTCGTGTGGGGCGGGGCGGGCTCGGCGGCCGATCGGTGACTCCGTGAACGCCTACGACCGAGGACGCTATGGTCCCATCGTACGTGGCGCGCAGCGCCTGGTGTCCGGCGTGCGAGCGGCGGCGTCTCGCTATCGTCGAGCGTAGGAGCGCCTGATGTCGCCATTCGCCGCAGCCCTCTTCGCGCTCGCCGTGCTCGCCGCCTCCTTCGCCGGCGAACGGCTGCGGGCCCGCATCCCCCAGGACGCGGCGCTACGTCGGCTCGTGCTCGCCGTCTCGCTGGCGCTGTTCGCCGCGGCCTTCGCGGCCGGCTTCGGCTCGCCGCTGAGCCTGGCGCTGGTGGTCATCATGGCGTTCCTCGTGAGCGCCGCCGGCGTCTTCTCGGGCCCCTGGGGCCGCTCCTGAGAAGCGCTCGCCGGCTCGCGGTAGCCTGCAGCCTCGTCGGCTCCCGAGCCTCGTACCGACCGACCGGAGGTGGAGCATGGCAAGCGTCGATCGCCCGAAGCCCGACGCCGTGCAGGCGCTGTTCGGACGCCCTCAGGCGGTCGTCGGCGTCCTTCACCTGCCGCCGCTGCCGGGATCGCCGCGCTATCGCGGCGCCCCGATCGACGACCTGCTGGAAGAGGCGCTGCGTGACGCCCGCCGTTACGCGCGCGGCGGGGTGCACGGGCTGATCGTCGAGAACCACGGTGACATCCCGTTCGCGAAGCCAGCCGACCTCGGACCCGAGACCGCGGCGCTGATGGCCGTCATCGCCGAGCGCGTGCGCCGCGAGATCGGCCTGCCGCTGGGCATCAACGTGCTGGCCAACGCCGCGCACCACGCGCTCGCCGTGGCGCACGCGAGCGGTGCTGGCTTCGTGAGGGTCAATCAGTGGGCCAACGCCTACGTCGCCAACGAGGGCCTGCTGGAGGGGCCGGCGGCGGCCGCCACCCGCTACCGCGCTTGGCTCGGCGCCCGGCAGGTGCGTGTCTTCGCCGACGTGCACGTCAAGCACGGCGCGCATGCCATCACCGCCGATCGCAGCCTGGTCGAGCTGACGCGCGATCTCGAGTTCTTCGACGCCGATGCCGTGATCGTGACGGGCCAGCGGACGGGAGACGGTGTCGACCTCGAGGAGTTGCGCACGGTCCGGGGGGCGACGCAGTTGCCGCTGCTCGTGGGCAGCGGCGTCGCCGAGCACAACGTAGCGGCCATCATGCGCATCGCGGACGGCGTCATCGTCGCCAGCGCGCTCAAGGAGGAGGGCGTCTGGTGGACGCCGGTGTCGGAGGCGAAGGTGCGTGCCTTCATGCGGCGCATAGGCGACTCGAGCGAGGGCTGATCGCGAGCGCGGCGGCGCGCCGCGTCGTACCGTGATGAGGACGAGCCGTTCGGTCGCCGGCCTGCGTCGCCACGGCGACGCTGGTCGGATGATGGCGAGAGGAGCTTGCCGTGAGTGTGACGAAGCGAGGTGTGGCGCATGGCTGAAGTGCGCGCCACCGTCGGCCAGGCGATCGTCCGCTACCTGGCCGCCCAGTACAGCGAACGCGACGGTCAG
>SKMG01000216.1 GCA_007121175.1 Trueperaceae bacterium
GACATCCTAGGCCGCACGGTGGAGCTGTTCGAGCACGCGCCGGAGGTGCTCGATCTGGTGCAGCAGCGAGCGGTGTTCATCCACGTCGACGAGTACCAGGACACGAACCCGGCGCAGTACCAGCTCACCCGGCTGCTGGCGGAGAAGTACCGCAACCTGATGGCGGTCGGTGACCCGGACCAGGGAATCTACAGCTTTCGCAGCGCCGACATCCGGAACATCCTCGACTTCCAGCGCGACTTCGAGGACGCCACGGTCTACCGGCTGGAGCTCAACTATCGCAGTGCGGGCAGCGTGCTGCGGATCGCCAACGCCCTGATTCAGCACAACGTGGGCAGGCTCGAGAAGGAGCTGCGGGCGATCAAGGCCGACGGCGCGCCGGTGCGCTTGTACCGCGCCAACGACCACCGGGCCGAGGCCGACTTCGTGGCGCGGACGGTCGAGCGGCTCCGGGGCGAGGGCGTGAGCCTCGGCGACTGCGCCGTGCTGTACCGGACCAATGCCCAATCGCGCGTCTTGGAGGAGGCTCTGCGGCGCGCCGGCATCCCGGCGGTCATCGTGGGCGGCGTCGGGTTCTACGAACGGCGCGAGGTGAAGGACGTCCTGGCCTACGCCCGTGCCGCGCTCAACGCGGCGGACGACGTCGCCTATCGGCGGGTGCTCAACCGCCCCAAGCGCGGCATCGGCCAGACCAGCGAGCAGGCGCTGGCCGCCTTCGCTCAGCGCCGCGGTCTGCGCTTCGCCGACGCGCTGCGCTCAGCCTCGGAAGCGCTCGCGGGTACCGCGGCGGTCGCGCGAGTGGCGGCGTTCGTGGAGCTCATGGACGACTTATCGGAGGCCGCCGACACGCTGGCCGCGAGCCAGTTCATGAGCGCGGTGCTCGACCAGACGGGCTATGAGCAGGCCTTGCGCGACGAGGGAACGCACGAGGCGCTCTCGAGGCTCGAGAACCTCGCCGAGCTACGGAGCGCGGTCGCGGAGTGGGAGGACGAATCGGGCGGCTCGATCGCCGACTTCCTCGACGAGGCGGCCCTGCTGGGAAGCGTCGACGACCGCGCGGTACGGGCGGCGAACGACGAGGTCCCGGAGCAGGCCGTCACGCTCATGACGCTGCACAACGCCAAGGGTCTCGAGTTCCCGGTCGTGTTCCTCGTCGGCCTCGAGGAGCAGCTGCTCCCGCACCGCTCGGCGACGGGCAGCTTGCAAGAGATCGAGGAGGAGCGCAGGCTGCTCTACGTGGGCATCACCCGCGCGCAGGATCAGCTCTACTTGATCCACTGCTCGTCGCGGGCCTCCTTCGGCCGTACCGAGTTCGCCCGGCCCAGCCGCTTCCTCGAGGACCTGCCGCGAGGCGCTCTGCAGGAGATCGACGTCTTGGGTCAGGTGCTCTCAGAGGGACCCGCGCGACAGGCAGCGGCGAACTGGAGCTGGGCGGCGCCGAGCGCTCCGGTGAGCGCCCGAGGAGACGGGCCGGAGCCCGCCTACCGCGGCGGCGAACGCGTGCGACACCCGAAGTTCGGCACCGGCACGGTGGTGGGGGTGAGCGGCGAGGGCGCGCGCGCCGAGGTCACGGTGGTGTTCCAGGACGCCGGCGCGAAGCGGCTGCTGGTGCGCTTCGCGAGCCTCGAGCGCGCTTGAGGCCACGAGCCGCGGCGGCCGAAGCCGGCAGCGGGGGCTATGGTATCGTTCCGCCACGGGCCGACCGAGCCGACGTGATGCCCCTCGCAGGCAGCGCCGAGCGGCGGCCGGTCGACCTCCAGGAGGGCTCCAGTCCTGTGAATGCCAAAGCGATCGTCGTGACCTCCGGCAAGGGAGGCGTCGGCAAGACCACGGCCACAGCCAACGTCGGGGCCGCTCTGGCGAAGCTCGGCGAGAAGGTGTGCGTCGTCGACACCGACGTCGGCCTACGCAACCTCGACGTGGTGATGGGACTCGAGGGACGCGTCGTCTTCGACCTCATCGACGTCTTCGAGGGGCGTTGCAAGCTCCGACAGGCGGTCATCCGGGACAAGCGCGTCGACTCGCTCTACCTGTTAGCCGCCTCGCAGACGAAGGACAAGAGCGCCCTCTCGGAACACCGCATGAAGGAGACGGTGCGGCAACTGCTCGAGGAGGAGAGCTTCGACCGAGTCGTCATCGACAGCCCCGCCGGTATCGAGTCCGGCTTCCAGACCGCCGCCTCGGCTGCTACCGGCGCGCTGGTGGTGGTGAACCCAGAGGTATCGTCGGTGCGCGACGCCGACCGCATCATCGGACTGCTCGAGGCGCGCGAGATCAGTGAGGTGCGGCTCATCATCAACCGCCTACGCCCCGCCATGGTCCGCCGCGGCGACATGCTCGAGGTCGACGACGTGCTGGAGATCCTCGGCGTCAAGCTGATCGGCATCGTGCCCGAGGACGAGCAGATCCTGATCTCGACCAACATCGGCAATCCGGCGAGCCTCAACAGCAGCCGCAACAAGACCTCGGCCTCGCAGGCCTTCCGCAACATCGCCCGCCGCATCAAGGGCGATGAGGTTCCGTACCTCGTCTTCGACGAGCGCCGCGGGCTCATGGCCGGATTGCGGAAGCTCTTCGGGGGCAGTTGATGTTCGGTCTGTTCCGCCGGAGGAAGAGCCGCGACGCGCTGAAGCAGCGCCTGAAGCTGGTGCTGTCGTACGACCGCGCCAGGTTGACTCCCGGCAAGATGGAGGAGCTCAAGAGCGAGCTCCTCGGCGTGATCGCGAAGTATTTCCCGTCCGAAACCGAGGACTACGACGTCCGTTTCGAGCAGCAAGGCGACCGCATGGTGCTGATGGCCAACCTGCCGATCAAGAGCGGCCGCTCCTAGGCCAGCCCCAGACACACGCCGGCAGCCACCCGCCCTCGGCCGGTACGCACGCCACTGGCACCGTGTGCGGGCGGCGACCGCGGCTGGCATGCTTGCAGGAGGCACACGTGGCGTCGGCCCCCGAAGCACGGCCGGCCTCATGCTATCGTCCCTCATCATGACCAACACCTCGATCCTCGTCGCCGATGCAGACCCGCTCCAGCGGCAGCTATTCGACATGCTGCTCGGTGTGGATGCGTTCGACGTGGTGATCGTGGCGAGCGGGGCAGAGGCGCTGTCGCACCTGCGTGAGCACACGCCCGATGCGGTGGTGCTCGCGACCGACCTGCCCGACGTGGAGGCGACCGTCATCTGCCGCAAGCTGAAGACGGTCA
>SKMG01000060.1 GCA_007121175.1 Trueperaceae bacterium
CGGAGAGTGCGGAGGCGGGCCGGCTCGATCCGCTCCGTGCCCGGCACCTCGAGAAGAGCCTGCGCGAGCTCCGCCGTTCGGGTGCCGCCCTGCCAGAGGCCGAGCGCGAGCGGGTCACGGCACTGCGGGTGGAGCTGGCGGGGCTCGCCACCAGCTTCGGCGAGAACCTGCTCGACGCCACCCAGGCCTATCACCTCGACCTCGACGAGGAGGCGGGGTTGGAGGGTCTGCCGTCCGGATCGGTCGCCCGCGCCCGCGAGGCCGCGCGACTCGCAGGCCTCCCCGGCTGGCGCTTCACGTTACAGGCGCCCTCCTACTTGCCCTTCATGCGTCACGCCCGGCGCCGCGATCTCCGTGAGGCGCTGTGGCGCGCCTACAACGACAGGGCTTTCGGCGGACCGTTCGACAACCGGCCGCTGGTCGAGCGGACCCTGGCAGCGCGTCGCGAGCTCGCGTCGCTGCTCGGTTACCGCGATTACGCCACGCTCACGTTGGAGGACCGGATGGTCGGGGGGGTCGGACCCGCCCGGGACTTCCTCGGGACGCTCGCGGCCCGTACCCGCCCCTACTTCGAGAGGGAGACGCAGGAGCTGCGGTCCTTCGCCCACGAGGAGCTCGGCCTCGAGGCGTTCGCGCCCTGGGACGTGCGCTTCGCCTTCGAGCGCCTCCGCGAACGCCGCTACGCGCTCGACGAGGAGGCGCTGCGACCGTACTTCCCGCTACCGCGGGTCGAGCAGGGCCTGTTCGATCTCGCCGGCGACCTCTTCGGGCTGCGCTTCGCCGAAGTAGCCGCCCCCGAGCGCTGGCACCCGGACGTCCGCTGCTTCGAAGTCCACGACGAGCGAGGCACGCACGTGGGGACCTTCTACACCGACTGGTACCCCCGCAGCGACAAGCGCGACGGCGCCTGGATGCACGATCTGATCACCGGCGGACCGCGCGAGGACGGCGGCTTCGATCCGCACGTGGGCGTCGTCTGCGGCAATCTCACGCCGGGTGAAGGCGGAGCGCCGGCGTTGCTCGACTTCGCCGAGGTCCAGACGCTGTTCCACGAGTTCGGACACCTGCTCCACCAGCTCCTCACGCGAGTTCCGGTGCGAGCGAGAGGACAGGGTGCGGTGGCGTGGGACTTCATCGAACTGCCATCGCAGCTGCTCGAGAACTGGACTTACCAGCGCTCGGCGCTGATCCGCTTCGCCCGCCGCGCGGACGGCGAACCGATCCCGGACGAGGAGGTCGAGAAGCTCTTAGAGGCGCGGCACTTCATGGAGCCGTGGGCTCAGATGCGCCAGCTGTCGTTCGCCGAGCTCGACATGGCGCTCCACGTCGACTTCGATCCCGCTGCGCACGGCGACGTCTTCGAGTATGCCCGTTCGGTGATGGCGCCCTTCGAGGTGCAGCCCGACTTCGTCCCGCCCGGCTTCCTCTGCGGCTTCGCCCACATCATGGTTGGCGGGTACGCGGCCGGCTACTACGCCTACAAGTGGAGCGAGATGCTCGACGCCGACGCGTTCACGCGCTTCACGCCAGGGAACCTGTTCGATCGGGCGGTGGGACGCGAACTGGTGGACACGATCCTGTCGCGCGGCGACGCGGCAGATGCCGCTGAGCTGTTCGCCGATTTCATGGGACGCGGACCGCGGCTCGATGCGCTCATCGAGCGCAACCTCGGCCCGGCGCCCGAAGCGCCCGACGCCTCAGCGGCACCAGCTGGCTGACGCCCCGACGCCGCACGCCGCGAGGGCGGCGCCGACCAGCGCTCCAGCGGCGTCGTAGTCGGCGATGCCGCCTGCGACACCCTGAGTCCGGAGGTAGCCGTCGTAGACGCCGCTGACGGCCTCGGCCAGGGCTGGCGTGTACCACTGGCGGGCGGCGGCCACCTGCGCAGAGCGGTCATCGTGCGCCACCTGCGGCAGCGACGCCAGCGCCGCCTGCACGCGCGCCCGCTCCGCGCTCCCTTCGGGCAGCAGCGGGCGAAGACCGACCTGGATCGCCTGCACCCCCCGCAGGGCGCTGGCGTAGCGGACCCACTCGTGGTCGCAGCCCAGGCCTGCCAGGATCGCCAGGGCGTCGGTGTCGGACTCCCGCGCCCAGCCCGCGGTGTGCGTCAACTCGTGGACAGCCACGCCCAGCCGGGCGGCCGCCGGCAGTCCCGCGTCGACGTGCGGCTCGAGCAGCCACGGCAGGGCGATCCCGGCATAGCCAGCGCGCAGGAAGGTGCCCGCCGGCAGCGAGCGCACCCGGGGCGGCACCGCCACCCGGCGGCCGGTCACGAGTTCATCGGCGTCCGCCACGCAGCGGGCGGCGGCCGCCACCGCCAGCGCCAGCGAGGGCTCGTCGGCGAGCACCGCCAGCGGCTGTGCCGGCGCATCGGCCGCGACCAGCCGAACGAGCTGTTCGAGCGACTCCAAGAGCGCCTCACGATCGGCACCGCCTGGCTCTAGCTGCAGCGACGTGGCCAGCGGCACGCGTCGGTAGGCGGCTCCCCAGGCCGGCACGAAGGTCGAGGCCAGCAGCGCGCCGCCGGCGAGCAGGGCGATCAGCGAGCGGCGCAGCCGAGGCGGACGGGCGAGCGCCCACAGCAGCGCTGCAAGGGCGATGAGCGCGAGCGCCGAGAGGGTGACCGGCAGCGGCAGCAGCGCGTGGAGCCGGCTCGTCAGGGCCGGCCACCACGACCAGGGCCCGCCGAGCCAGTGCCGCTCGAGCCAGTCGGCCGGAGCGAGCAGCAGCACGGCGTTCAGCAATCCCAGCACCAGGACGACCAGCCAGAGGGCGACACGACGGAGGCGACGCGACACGCTCATGAGCTTATCCGCGTCTCCTGCGGCGGCGGTGTCGGCGGCGAGGCAGACCTGGCGCGGTCGGCCGCCGCAGCCAACCCTCGCTGCGCTCGAGCGCCTCGCGCCGGGCGACCCACCAGGGCTCCGTGAGGCGCTCGAAGGGACCGCCGTCGAGTGACTCGGTCGAGGCCACCTGGACCGCCCGTACCGGCAGCAGGTAGAGCGCGAGGCGGGCCGCGCCGTGGCACAGCGCTCGCCAGGCCCAGGGCAGGATGCAGCGCTTCGGATCGTCGTCCGGCACCAAGTGCGCGATATCGCCCACGCGCCGCGCGCGCAGCCAGGGTCCCGCCTCGAGCTCGACCCTGAGGCCGTCACCGTCACGATCGGCCAGCACCGCGAGGCCGGCCTCGCGGACCCGGAA
>SKMG01000303.1 GCA_007121175.1 Trueperaceae bacterium
CGCGGTGCGCGCGCACGGCTTTGCCGTCACGCCCCGCGCTCTGGTGTCGCTACGCGCACTGCCCGACACCCTCTTGGTGCCGCTATTGGCGCGGCTCGTGGCAATGCCGATCATGGACATCGGCGGCGTACGGCACGCGCTGGCCGCGCGCGACGAGATGGAGGCGCTCTTCGAGGAGCTCCTCATCCTGGCAGCCGAAGCAGGGACTCCGACGCAGTCCATGGTTGCTCTCTGGAGGCGCGCCCAGCACGTCATGCCGCCTGGCTGAGATCAGGCGGAGGTCGAGCTGCGGCGCAGGCCCTCGCCGGAGCGTACCTGGCACGAGCTGGCTCTCTTGCCTTCGATCTCGGCGTGCTCGTGCGGTCGCTCATCTGTGGTACGCCGTAGAGGCGTTGCACAGCGGAAGGAGCATGCATGGCGCCAGAGCGCGTCCGACCCGAAGACGTCAGCTTGCGTGAGATCTCCGAGGAGACCGTCGTCTCGATCATCAAGCTCGCCGTCGCAGACGACCAGAAGGACTTCGTCGCGACCAACGCGGTGTCGCTGGCGCAGGCCCTGTTCTCGGAGGCCGCGTGGTATCGGGCGATCTACCTCGGCGGCGAGCCGGTCGGCTTCGTCATGCTCTACGACGAGACGCTGCTGCAGCCGCTGCCGGAGTCTCCCGAGGTCGGCGTGTGGCGCTTCATGGTCGACGCCCGTTTCCAGAGACGAGGCATCGGCCGCGAGGCTCTGAGGCAGCTCATCGAGCACGTACGCGCGAAGGGCGCCGCCACCTTGGACCTCTCGTACGTGCCTGGGCCCGGCTGTCCCGAGCCGTTCTACCGATCGTTCGGCTTCGAGCCGACCGGACGCATGGAAGACGACGAGATCGTGCTCGCCTTGCGCCTGAACGAGGGCTAGCGACGGTCTATCGCAGCGAGCGCCGGTCGGTAGCAGCTGTCGCCGCGATGCGGCTCAGCGTCGGTATACGGCGGGCCGGATGATGATACGCTCCGGGCAGCGCCACTCGGAGGCGCCGCAACGTACAAGCTGACGCAACGAGTCGGAGTTCCGCTGGCCCTTCGTGCCTACGCCGAGACTCTGGAGATCGCTATTACACATTCGCGTCGGTCATGTCGGCCGCGGCCCCGTCGAAAGTGGCTCGTGGCCCGGCCTGCGCCGATGCCAACGCTCTCGGAGGTGCTACGCGTGGCCCTGAGTCCGTCCGACCGCTTGACGACCCGCCGCCCGACCTCATTCGCGGCAGCTCCGGGTGAGGCACACCCCCCGGTCGCCACCTTCTCGATCGCCGCCCACGACCCCGACACCGGCGATCTCGGTATCGCCGTGGCCAGCAAGTTCTTAGCCGTCGGGGCCTACGTGCCCACGGCCCTGGCCGGCGTCGGGGCGGTCGCGTCCCAGGCTCACGTCAACACCACCTACGGGCAGCGCGCGCTCGCGATGCTCGCCGAAGGCGCGACGCCCGACGACTGCCTCCAGGCATTCGGCGCCGATGACGAGGGCATCGACGTGCGCCAGTTCGGCATCGTCTCCGCCGACGGCGCGAGCGTCAGCTTCACCGGCTCGGAGTGTCACGCCTGGGCGGGCGGAGTGGCGGGGCCTGGTTTCGCTGCGCAGGGCAACATCCTGGCAGGGCCGGAAGTGGTCGAGGCGCTGGTGCGCGTGTTCAAGCGCGACGACCTAGCGTTCCCCGAGCGCCTCGTCGCCGCCTTGGAGGCCGCGGACGAGGCCGGCGGCGATCGGCGCGGACGCCAGTCGGCGGCGCTGCTGGTGGTCGGAGAGGGCAAGGGGTACGCCGGCCTGACCGACCGTTGGATCGACCTACGCGTCGACGACCACCCCATGCCCATACCCGAGCTCGGTCGCCTGTTGGAGCTCCACCGGTTGTTCCTGGACAAGCCGTCGCTGCCCCCGCGCCCGCTCGATGAGGCCGACATCCGCTGGTTGCAGGACGTGCTGCGCCAGACGGGGCACTTGGAGCGTCCCTCGACCGGCGTCTGGGACGACGACACTGAACACGCTCTGGAAGGGCTCTTCGGGGTGGAGAACCTCGAGGAGCGGTGGCTGACCGGACCTCGAGTGGATCCGGTCGCGTGGGAGCATCTCCAGAGGATCCTAGGAGGCAAGACCAGATGAAACGCGCATGGTACGTCGTCCTTCTCGGCGCGGTCGCGGTCGGTGGGTGGGCGCTGGCTCAGCCCGGGTCGCAGATCGTCATCGGCCTGCAGGCCGAACCCGTCACCCTCGACGTGGCCCAACTCTCGGACTACAACTCCTCGCGTACCGCCATGCCGATGTTCGAGGGCCTGGTGCGCTTCGCCGATGGCTCGACCGACCTCGAGCCGGCGCTGGCCGAACGCTGGGAGGTCTCCGAAGACGGCCTCACCTACACCTTCTACCTGCGGCCCGGAGTGGTCTTCCACGACGGCACCCCCGTGAACGCGGAGGCCGTCGAGTTCTCGTTCCTGCGGCAGCTCGATCCCGACCACCCGTACCACGACACCGGCCAGTTCCCCTACGCCGAGTTCACGCTCGGCACCATCGCCGACATCGAGGTGCACGACGAGCTGACGCTGCGCATCACACTGTCGGACACCTTCGCTCCCTTCCTGTCCAATCTCGCCATGCACGCCGCCGCTGTCGTCAGCCCCTCGGCGGTGATGACCTTCGGTAGCGACTTCTCCGAGAACCCGGTCGGCAGCGGTCCGTACCGCTTCGTGTCGTGGGCGCGAGGCGTCGAGGTGGTGCTCGAGCGCAACGCCGACTACTGGCGCGTCACGCCGCAGGTCGAGCGCCTGATCTACCGCCCCATCATCGAGGACCAAGCGCGCCTCTCCGCCCTCGAGGCCGGCGAGATCGACCTCAGCGTGAACCTGCCGCCGGACGACCTGCCGCGGCTGCGCCGCGACGCGCGCTTCACCTTTGCCGAGCAGGCCGGCATGCACACCTGGTACATCGTCTTCAACGTCACCAAGGAGCCCTTCGGAGACGCGCGCGTGCGGCAGGCGGTGGCGCACGCCATCGACCGCCAGGCGATCGTCGACGCGGTGCTCGGAGGCACCGGGGTGCTGGCCAAGAACTTCTTGCCGCCGGTGGTGTGGGGCTACACCGAAGACGTGCCCGAGTACCCCTACGACCCCGAGCGCGCCCGCGAGCTGCTGACCGAGGCCGGCTATCCCGATGGGTTCGCCGTCGAGTTCTGGGTACCGGCGTCCGGCTCCGGCATGCAACAGCCCGTCGCGATGGGGACCGTCATCCAGGACTACCTCTCGCGCGTGGGCGTGCAGGTGACCATCCAGCAGTTCGAGTGGGGCACGTACCTCGACCGTGTGATCGTGCCGGTCGAAGAAGCCGACGCCGTCCCGGCGATGTTCCAGCTGTCGTGGATCGGCGACAACGGCGATCCGGACAACTTCCTCTACATCCTGCTCTCCGGCGATCAGTTCCCACCCTTCGGCTTCAACCTCGGCTACTACTCGAACCCCGAAGTCGACGAGCTCCTGAGGCAGGCCCGCACGACGGTCGACCATGCCGAGCGCGTGACCCTCTACGAGGAGGCGCAGCGCCTCATCATGACCGACATGCCGGTCGTGCCGGTCGACCATGAGACCCAGATCGTGGTGCTGCGGAGCGGCATCGAAGGTTTCGTGCCGCACCCCACCGGCGTGTTCCGCTTCGAGACGGTCGAGGTGAGCGCGCAGTAAGCGACGAATGGCGTCGTACCTGATCCGTCGACTACTCGCGACCTTGCCGACGTTGCTCGGGGTGAGCGTGCTGGTGTTCCTCTCGATGCACCTCGCCCCGGGCGATCCGGCGCTGGTCATGCTCGGCCCGAAGGCGACCGCGACGTCGCTCGAGGCGCTGCGCGGTGAGCTCGGGCTCGACCGGCCGATCCACGTCCAGTACCTGCGCTGGATCGGCGGCGTACTCTCGGGCGACTGGGGCCGCAGCATCCAGCTCAAGGCGGGCGTCTTGCCGCTGGTGTGGGAGCGCCTCAAGGCGACGCTGCTGCTGTCGGTCGCCGCGATGCTGATCGCGGTGGGGACGGGCATCGCCGTCGGCGTCGTCTCCGCCGTGCGCGCCGGCACGCTGCTCGACCGGGCGGCCATCACCACCACGCTGATCGGCTACTCGTTGCCGCCGTTCTTCCTCGGCATCGTGCTGCAGGTGCTGCTCGGCCTACAGCTCGGCTGGTTCCCGGTGACCGGCATGTACCGGGCGGGCGGCGGCGGCGAGCTCCTCGACGTGCTCAGGCACTTGGTGCTGCCGGCTCTCACGCTGGCGGCCGGCATCGGTGCGCTGCTCGCACGCATGACCCGCGCCACGATGCTCGAGGTGCTGCGTCAGGACTACGTTCGCACGGCGGAGGCGAAGGGGCTCACGCGCCGCGTGGTGGTGCTGCAGCATGCGTTTCGCAACGCGCTGATCCCGATCCTCACCATCGTCGGCCTGCAGACCGGCTACGTGCTGGGCGGCGCCGTGCTCGTCGAGCAGGTGTTCTCCTGGCCCGGGATCGGCACGCTCGCCATCAATGCCATCCTGGCGCGCGACTTCCCGCTGGTCCAGGGCGTGACCCTGATGGTGGCGTTCACGTACGTCTTCACCAACCTCCTCACCGACGTGGCCTACACGCTCGTCGACCCGCGGATCAGCTACCAGTGAGCTCCCGTTCGGGCGTGCGCGGACGTGGCCCGGGCGGCCCCCATGGAGTCGGGCCTGGCGCCGGACTCGCCGATCCCGCCGCGCAGCTCGAGGCGCCGCTGGCGATGCCCGGCCGCCGCGGCTTCTGGCGCGCGTTCCTGGGCGAGCCGGTGGCCGCGATCGCCTTCGTGGTGCTCGCCGTCATCGCGCTCGCGGCGCTGCTCGCGCCCTGGCTGGGCCTACCCGACCCGGTCCGCGGCTCGCTGGTCGACCGCCTGCAACCACCCCTGACGCCCGGTCACCCGCTCGGCACCGACGAGTTCGGCCGCGACCTGCTCTCGCGGGTGGCCTGGGGCGGGCGTGTTTCGCTGGGCATCGGCTTCGCCGCCGTCGGCATCGCGGTCGCGATCGGCGTGACGCTCGGATTGGTGAGCGGCTACGTGGGTGGCCGGTTCGACTTCTGGACCATGCGCTTCATCGACATGCTGATGGCGTTCCCGTACATCCTGCTGGCGCTGATGATCGTCGCGATCTTGGGGCCGGGCCTCATGAACACCATGCTCGCGATCTCGATCGCCGGCGTGCCGTACTACGTCCGCATCGCGCGCAGCAGCGCGCTGTCGCTCCGTAAGCGCGAGTTCGTCGAGGCGGCCGAGGCCGCCGGCGCCTCCTCGGCCCGCATCCTGCTGCGCCACGTGCTCACCAACTCGCTCTCGCCCATCGTGGTGGCCGCGACCCTCGACGTCGGCTGGATGATCATGGCCGCGGCCGGCATGAGCTTCCTCGGGCTCGGCGCCCAGCCGCCACAGGCCGAGTGGGGCGTGATGCTCTCGAACGGGCGCCAGTTCCTGCGCGTCGCTCCCTGGGTCTCGCTGGTGCCTGGCACCATGATCTTCCTCGTGGTGCTGGTGCTGAACCTGCTCGGCGACCGGCTGCGCGACCTGCTCGACCCGCGGATGGTGGGGCGCTAGGGCCGTACGGCGAAGTACGCCAGCCAACCGCCGAGCGAGCGCCCCTCCAGCCGGTGCATGATGTGACGATGGCGAAGGCGAGCGCCGGCGTGCTGCTCTACCGGCGGAGCGCACACGGCGCCGAGGTGCTGCTGGTGCATCCGGGCGGACCCTACTGGGCCGGCCGCGACGAGGGTGCCTGGTCGATCCCCAAAGGCGAGATCGAGCACGGCGAGGAGCCGATTGCGGTCGCGGCGCGCGAGTTCGAGGAGGAGACCGGAGCCACGGCGCCGGGCGGCGTCTGGGTGCCTCTCGAGCCTGTCCGCCAAGCCGGCGGCAAGGTCGTGCACGCCTGGGCGGTCGAGGGGGACTTCGATCCGTCGACGCTCGCGAGCTCGACATTCCGGATGGAGTGGCCGCCGCGCTCTGGCCGCAGCGCCGAGTTCCCGGAGATCGACCGCGCCGACTGGTTCGCGCGTGACGTGGCTCGAGCGAAGATCGTCGCCGGGCAGGTCCTCCTGCTCGAGCAGCTCGACCGCCTGCTGTCGCAGTCAGCAGGTGGGTAGCCAGAGCCGTGAAGGCCACGAGCCGGTCTTCAGTCCCAGTTTCGCGGCGCGCGCCGGCCGCGGCGTCAGGCGCGGCGAACGACCCTCCCGCTGACCGCGCCGGCGCGGTAGCTTCGGCGGATGCGTCCACCGCCCGATCAGCCCCGCGTCTGGACCTACCCTCCCGCAGCCAGGGGGAACGTCATCGACGACTACCACGGCACGCCGGTCGCCGACCCCTACCGCACCCTCGAGGACGACGACGACCCGGCCACGCGGGCTTGGGTCGCCGAGCAGACGGCGCTCACCGAGTCCTACCTGGCCACGCTACCCGAGCGCAGCGGCTTCCGGCAGCGCCTCGCGGAGCTCTGGAACCACGCGCGCGTCACGCCCCCCGTGCGGCGCGGCGCGTGGCTGTTCTTCGAGCGCAACGACGGGCTCCAGCCGCAGCCGGTCCTGTATCGCCAGCCCGCGCAAGGCAGCGGAGACCCGCAGGTCGTGCTCGACCCCAATACGCTCAGTGATGACGGCACCGTCGCGCTGGTGTCGTATAGCCCGAGTGACGACGGTGGCATGCTCGCTTACAACCTCTCGAGCGGTGGCAGCGACTGGCAGACGGTCCACGTGCTCGACGTCGCGACCGGCACGCAGCTGCCCGACGAGCTGCGCTGGTGCAAGTTCACCGGCGTGGCCTGGCTCCCCGATGGCAGTGGCTTCTTCTACGCCCGCTACCCGGCGCCGGGCGAGGTACCCGAGGCGGCGCCGAGCACGCATCAGCGGGTGTGTTTCCACCGCCTGGGCACGCCGCAGCACCAGGATGCGCTGGTACACGCTCGTCCCGACGAGCCCGGGCTCGGGTTCCACGCGGTCGTCGACGAGCAGGGCGACTACCTCTTCCTCGAGTTGTGGACCGGCGCCAGCGCGCGCAACGGCCTCGCCTATCGCAGGCTCGACGCTCCCGCTAACGCCCCGATCGAACCGCTGCTCGACGTCGACGATGCGCTCTACCAGCTGCTCGGCAACGACGGCCCGGTGCTCTACGTCCTGACCGATGCCGACGCCCCCCGGGGGCGCATCGTGGCGATCGACGCCCGGCGGCCGGAGCGCGATGGGTGGCGCGAGCTGGTGCCCGAGGGCGAGGACTCGATCGAGGCCGCGGCCCTACTCGGCGATCGCTTCATGGTCAACACCTTGCACCACGCCCACCACCGGTTGGCACGCTACGCGCTCGACGGGAGCCCGCTCGGTGAGGTGCGGCTTCCGGCGCTGGGCTCACTCTCAAACCTGTGTGGTCGCCGTCGCGACCCGGAGCTGTTCGCGACCTTCTCGACGTTCCTCCAGGCGGCAAGCGTCCTGCGTGTCGATCCCACGACCGGAGAGGCGGGCGAGTTCCATCGCAGCGACGTCGACTTCGACGCCAGCGCCTTCGAGACGCGGCAGGTGTTCGTCCATAGTCGTGACGGCACGCGGCTGCCGGTCTTCCTCACCCACGCCCGCGGCCTCGAGCCCGACGGCACGCATCCTACGCTGCTCTACGGCTACGGAGGCTTCAGCATCTCCATGACACCCACCTTCAACCCCTCGCGCTTGGCCTGGATCGAACGCGGCGGCGTCTACGCCCATGCCGTACTGCGCGGCGGACGTGAGTACGGCGACGCCTGGCACCAAGCGGGCATGCTGCAGCGCAAACAGAACGTCTTCGACGACTTCCTCGCGATCGGCGAGTGGCTCGTCGAGCAGCGCTACACGCGACCGGAGCGGCTCGCCATCGAGGGGCGCAGCAACGGCGGCCTGCTCGTGGCCGCCTGCCTCACCCAGCGCCCGGATCTCTTCGGCGCCGTCCACTGCGGCGTGCCGGTGATCGACATGCTCCGCTACCAGCGGTTCACCGCCGGACGCTTCTGGATCCCCGAGTACGGCGATGCCGAGGCCGATGCGGAGCAGTTCGCCGCGCTCCTGGCCTACGCCCCCCTGCAGCGCGTGCGTGCTGGAACGGCCTACCCTGCCACCATCGTGACGACCGCCGACGGCGACGACCGGGTGGTGCCGATGCACGCCCGCAAGTTCGTTGCGGCGCTGCAGCACGCCGATGCCGGCCGCAACCCGGTGCTGTTGCGAGCCGACGGCAAGGCCGGTCACGGGTTCGGCAAACCGACGAACAAGGTGATCGAGGAGACGGGTGACGTGCTCGCCTTCCTCTGGCACTCGCTCCACCATACGCAGGCCGCCCACTGAGCACGGGGCTCGCTCGCCATGGCGGGCGGTGCGGCTCAGGGCGGCTCGCCGGACAACCGCGAGCGCCAGGCGGCGGCGAACTCGGCGCGCAGGTACGGCAAATACGGCCCGCTGTTCAGGCCGGGGCGCTCGCGCAGGAGCCGCTCGACTTGGTCGTCGCCCCCGTACCGCAGCACGTTCGTGGCCACGCGAGCCTCGACGACCACGAAGTCGGTATCTGAGAGGGCCTCCAGCGCAGCGTCGAGCAGTGGCCGTACGGCGTCGTGGCGGCCGAGCAGCACGTGGAGCTCGGCGCAGCGGGCGCGGGCCAGCGCCCGCAGCCAGGCCTGCCCGGGGACGTCGACGAGGGCCTCGAAGTGCCGAAGCGCCGCGTCGTAGCGCCCCGCCTCCAGGTAGAGCGCGGCGAGGTTGTTGCGGAAGGACAAGGTGTTGTCGAACTCGCCGAGCGCCAGCGTCTCCTCGGCCAGTTCATCGGCCTCGTCGTAACGCCCGAGCTCGGAGAAGCAGAAGAGGATGTTGAGCGCGATGTCGACTTGGAGGTAGCGAGCGCGCAGCGCCTCCGCGAGCTCCTTGGCCTCACGCAGCGTCGCGAGCGCCTCCTCGTGACGCGAGAGGTCGCTGTACAGCACGGCCACGCTGGTGAGGACCTGCACCAGGCGCAGGCTCGGACGCCGGCGGCGGAGGCGGGGGAGTTCGGGCGCGAGGATCGCCAGGGCCGGTTCCGACTGGCCGAGCGCCTTCGACAGGTGGGCACGCAGGTGCCGGTGCTCGAGGCGCAGGTCCGCCTCGGTGACGACCGAGGCGAGCGCATCGGCGGAGCTCAGCATGGCGCCCGCCTCGGCGAGGCGGCCGGCCATCAACTCGGTCGATGCCAGCGATAGCCGAATCGCGAGTCGGACGCCGACGTCGTCGGGCTCTTCTTCCAGCAGCGCTTGCGTCAGGCGGCGCGCGTCGTCGGAGCGCCCCGACTCCCGCAAGGCGTCCGAGCGGCGAACCGCGAGCCAAGCGCGGTCGCGCGGATCGTGCGCCCGCTCGAGCACCTGCTCGAGCAAGTCCGCGGCGACGTCCGGGAGGCCGCGCGCGCGCAGGTCGTCGACGCGACGCAGCCAGGCCAAACGCGCGCGCTCGCCCTCACCGGCGGCGTACCAGTGCTCGGCCACCACGTCGTCGGGCGCCGTCCCTTCGAACGCTGCGGCGAGCTCGCGGTGCGCGAGCCGGCCGCGAGCATGCGGCAGCTGGTGCGTCAGGGCCTCGCGGAAGAGGTCGTGGCGGAAGTGACCAGCGTTGAGGATGCCGGCGCGCTCGGCCCGATCGAGCGCGTCGGCCACGGCGCGGGCGCTGAGGCCAGTCACGCGCCCGATGAGCCTCGGCTCGACCGGGCCGCGGACCAGCGCACAGACCTCGAGGACCCTTCTCACAGCGTCGCTGAGCCTTCCCAGACGGCGCTCGACGATCTGCATCGAGCGCTGCAGCGCCGCGATCGGCGCCTCGAGCGGAGCCAGCACGCGCCAACCGTCTCGACCGAGGGCGAGCGAGCCGGCCGCGACGAGCGAACGAACCGACTCGAGCGCGAAGAACGGGTTGCCGCCCGAACGCTCGAGCAGCCACGATGTCAGCCCTGCGGGCGGCGCGACGCCGTCGGCGAGTTCGGCGAGGAGCGCTGCGAGCGCCACGGTGTCGAGCGGCGTGAGCTCGATCACCTCGAGGACGCCGGCGGCGCCCAGCAGCTCGAGTTGGCGCTCGAGGGGCGCGTCGAGAGCGTCTGTCCCGATCGACGCACGAATCCTCAGGCCGCGCTTCGCGAAGTAGTGCAGCAGCTCGATGCTCGCCGCGTCGAGCCACTGGAGGTCGTCGATGACGATCACCGAGCCGCCGCCGCCGAGTGCGAGGGCGAACGCTTCGGCGAGTCTCAGCTTGCCGACGTTGCCGTCGAGCGGGGGAGGCACCGTGTCCGGTGCCAGTTCCGGAAGCACGCGCGCGAGGTCGACCTGGTACGAGCCGATCGCCTCCGCCCGCTCGGGATGGTTGCGGAGGAACTCGACCAGCGGCCAGTAGGGCACGTGCTGCAGGCCCTCGGCTGCCTGCAGCCAGCGTGCTGCCGGCAGCGCCTCACGCAGCAACCGCGTCTTGCCGACGCCGGGCTCGCCGCGCAGCACGACGATCGGTCGCTCGGAGCGCCGCAGGAGCTCGATCTCCGACGCCCGGCCGGTCAATGGCGGCGCCAGGACCGGGTTTTCGGGCGGCGCCGCCACGGCACCGCTGGGACCGTCGGCGACGGCCGTCAGCGCCTCACGCGTCGCCTCGAGCGGCTCGAGCTCGAGCTCCGCGGCCAGTTGCCGCTCGAAGCGCTCGAAGGCGCTGCGGGCCTGCTCCGGGCGGCCAGCTTGGCCGAGCGTGCGCAAGTAGTCCTGGAGCACGTCCTCGGCGAGCGGGTCGAGCGCGACGAGTCGGCGCAGCAGTGCAGCAGCGTCCGCGTGCCGCCTTGCCTGCGAGGCCCGTGCCGCGGCGCGCCTCGTTGCGTCCGCGAACTGATCATGCAGCGCCTGCCGCTCGATTTCCAGCCAGTCGCCGAAGGCGCTGACGTCGATGGCGCCGAAGCCCTCGAGCAACGGCCCTCCGTACGCGTCGGCGGCGCCCTCGGCGTCATCGGCCGCGAGCGCGGAGCTGAACCTCGCGACATCGGTCGGAACGGCCCAACGGAGGCTGGCCGAGGTGATCTCGAGGCCGGCAGCGATCGGTAGGCGCCGCACCCGGGTGAGCAGCTGTCTGAGGTTGCGCTTGGCCGCCACCTCGTTCGCCTCCGGCCAGAACAATGTCGCGAGCTGCGCTCGGCTGACCCAGCCGCCGTGATATGCGAGGTACGCGAGGAGGCAGCCGCGGCGGTCCGCCGGCAGCGACTGGCCGGTAGCTCGATCGCCGGAATGGGCGCCGCCGAGCAGCGTGAGCGTCTGCGCCATGATGGCAGAGTCTACTCACAGAACGCTCCCGCGCGCGCTGAAGCGCCGCGACGGCCCCTGTTCGAGGGCCGCTGCGCTGTTCGAGCCACCGTGATCAGCCTGCCGAGTGAGGCTGGCCCGTGGCGTCCGAGTCGGGCTCGGGTCGAGTGCTGCTCAGCCGCGAGCGGGCAGACGCAGCTTCCAGCCAGGGCCGTGGCTCACGACCTGATCCGCGGCCCGCGGGCGTCCGAAGAGGAAGCCCTGGACGTCGTCACAGCCGGCGGCGCGCGCCATCTCGAACTGGGCCTCGGTCTCGATGCCCTCCACCGTGACCAAGAGGCCGAAAGTCTGTGCCAGCGTGGTGATCGCGGACAGCACCGCGCGCTGTTCGTTGCGTGTCGACGGGTCGTTGCCGTCGCTCTCCATGAAGGCCTTGTCGACCTTGAGCCGGTCGAGGGGCAGCTTCCG
>SKMG01000155.1 GCA_007121175.1 Trueperaceae bacterium
AAGACCCGTGGCTCGAGAAGATCTCGAGCACCGGCGAGCGACCCGGGTCGAAGGCCGCCCAGTCGATCCCGCGCCAACCGGTGGCGTAGCCGATGTGGTGCGGCTGCACCAGCGGATCGTGGCCGACCGCCCGGAGCGCCGCCTCGAGTGCTGCGGGCGTGTCGGCATCGACGAGCGGTAGCTCGGGATCAGCGACGTACACGTTGTGATCGCCGAAGCGCAGCGAGTGCCACTCGTAGCTCGGTAGCGTCGCGACGCGCCCGGCGGCATGGGCCTCGTCGAGCGCGCGCAGCAGGCCCGGCCAGAAGCGCTGCAGCTTCGCGAAGCCACCTAAGTGCTTGAGCATGGTCGCGTCGTTGTGCTCGAGGTCGGTGGGCATGTCACCCCAGAAAGCGTGTCCCGTGATGCTGCAGGCGTCGAGGTGCTGCTCGGCGTTGGAGAGCGCCCTCGCGGCGGTCCCGAAGCCGTAGCTGACTGCGCAGTGCGCGTGGAAATCGGCCCAGCGCCAACGCATGCCGGCGCTCGCGTCAGCGCTGTCGACCGCTCCCGGGAGCGCTCCGAGACCGAGGTCAGGCACTGGGCTCATACGCCCGAGAAAGCCGAGAAGCCGCCGTCGACCGGAACGACGATCCCGGTCACGAAGCGGCTGGCGTCGGACAGCAGCCAGAGGAGCGCGCCGAGCAGCTCTGCCGGTTCCCCGAAGCGGCCCATCGGCGTGCCGGCCACGATGGCGCGGCCTCGGTCGGTCAGACCACCGGCGTCGTCGACGAGCAGCGCTCGATTCTGCTGCGCGACGAAGAAGCCTGGCGCGATCGCATTCACCCGCACGCCGGCGCCGTGCTGCTGCGCGACGGTGACCGCGGCCCAGCGGGTGAAGTTCTCGACCGCGGCCTTGGCGGCGGAGTAGCCGGCCACGCGGGTGATGGCGGCGGGCAGCGCGGCCATCGACGACACGTTGACGATCGCGCCGCTCCCGCGCTCGGCCATCGGCGCCGCGAAGACCTGCGTCGGCAGGAAGCTGCCGATGAAGTTGAGGTCCATCACCCGGCGCATGGCGTCCACATCGAGATCCTCCAGCCCATGCCCGGGCGCCAGAACTGCGCCGGGATCGTGACCACCAGCGGCGTTCACCAGCAGGTCGATCCGGCCCCAGCGAGAGAGCAGCTCGGCGCGCACCCGCTCGAGCGCCGCGCGGTCGAGGACGTCGGCCGGCATCGCCTGCGCCTCGCCGCCATCGGCGCGCACCGACGCCGCGAGCGCCTCCGCGACGTCGGAGCGGCGGCCCAGAATCGCGACGCGGGCTCCGGCGGCGGCGACGCCGCGGACCATCACGCTCCCCAAGGTGCCGGTGCCGCCGGTCACCACCGCCACCTTGCCGCCCAAGCCGAAGTCGGGCCGGTACTGCCCTGCGCGGGGATCCTCAGGCTTCGTCGTCGGCATCGGGTCTCCTCTCGGGCTGTGCCCGGGCCGCTTCGGGCCCCACCGGCGCGAAGCGGAACATGCCGTACTGCGCTTCGCCGAGCGTGCGGTCGCCGCTGGCCAGCACCACCTCCCACATGCGCGACGACATCTCGCGCAGCAGATCGGCGCAGGCCGCCTCGCTCGTGAGGTTGCGTCGCTCGAACGGATCGGCTGCTAGATCGTAGAGCTCGTCGAAGTCGAAGCCGTTGAAGACGTACTTGTGCCGGCCGTGCCAGACGATGCGCTGGCTGTAGCCGAGCCGCTGGCCGTGGAACTCGGCGTAGGCGCCCGCCTCGAACTCGTCCGAGGCGTCCTCACCGGCCAGCCAGCGGCCGAGATCGCGGCCCTGGCCGGGTCCGCGGCCAGCGCCGCCGAAGTCCTGGTCCAGCAGCGCTCGCACCAGCGTCCGCGGCAGGTCGAGCAAGCTGACCGGAGCGTCGACGCGCACGCCCGGCACGACGCCGGGGCCGCGCAGCACGAGCGGCACCCGGTAGGCCTCCTCGAAGGCCGCGACGCCCTTGAGCCACAGCCCGTGCGCGCCGAGATAGTCACCGTGGTCGGAGGTGAACACCACCAGCGTGTCGTCCGCCTGCCCGCTCGCCTCGAGCGCAGCCAGGATCCGCCCCACCTGGTCGTCGATGCCCGAGCAGGCGGCGTAGTAGCAGGCGGTGGCCTGCGCCGCATCCTCGGTCGAGAGCGCAGCCCAGGTGCGCTGGATGCGGCGGTAGATCGCCGGCCGGTCGTGGAGGTCGTCGTGGGCGCTCGCCGGCGCTAGCAACGCCGCGGCGTCGTAGCGCTCGTAGAGCTCGCGCGGAACGACGTACGGGTCGTGCGGCGCCTCGGTGCTCACCACCAGCGCCCAGGGTCGCTTCGGATCCGCGGCAGCGTCCTCGATGAACGCGATGCCGCGATCGAACAGGTAGGCCTCGCGGCTGGCGTTCGCTCGCTCGTCGCTCACGCCCGCGAGCAGGAACTCGCGGTAGCCGGGCTGCTGCACGGCCACCCGCGGAGCGAGCGGCCCTTGGTACGTCGGTACGCCGGTGAGCCGCAGGTCGACCTCGAACTCGTCGAACCCGAAGCGCTGGAGCTCATCGCTGCGCTCGACGTGCCACTTGCCGAAGTGCGCCGTGCGGTAACCGGCCTCGCGCAACGTGCGGCTCCAGAATGGGACACCCGGCTTGAGATCGGCGCGGGTCGGGTCGACGGCGTGCGTGACGTCGGTCATGCCGTGCGCGTGCGGCAGCAGGCCGGTGTAGAGGCTGCCGCGCGAGGGCGAGCAGATGGGGTTGGTCGCGTAGCAGCGGGTGAAACTCGCACCGGCCGCGGCCAGCGACTGCAGGTGCGGCGTGAGACAGGGACCCCCCGGCACGATCGTGTCGGCCCGCTGCTGATCGGTCATCAGCAAGAGCAGGTTGGGCGGGCGCCCCTCGGGCGAATCGGCGTCGTTCATCGGTCCCTCCTCGCGTCGATCCGACGCAGCATCGGCGCCGCGCGCAGCGCCAGCCAGGCGGTCTGGGCCGCCATCCCGGCGAGCGTCGCGACCGTGCCTACGTACACGCCTGGAGCGCCGCCCCAGGCAACGCCGAGCGCCAGCAGCAGCGCGACCACCGCCAGGAAGATCGCCACGGACTCGAAGATCGCCCGAGTGCGCTCACCTGCCACGATGACACCCTGGTACCAGCTGTGCAGCACCCTCACGCCCGGCAGCGCCACACCCAGGAAGGTGGCGA
>SKMG01000425.1 GCA_007121175.1 Trueperaceae bacterium
CAGCGCCAGCAGCGCGGCGGTGGTCCACAGGGCCGTCCGGTAAGCGGCGAGGGGCGGGTCGGCCGGGTCGGCGCCGAGCGCGGCGCTCACGCTCGCGACCACCCACCCAAGTCCCATCTGCGTGAGCGCGCTGCCTCCGATACCGAAGACGTTGATCGCCGTGACGGCGCGGCCGGCGGCGCTGGGGAACAGAGCGCGCGCGCCGTCGTAACCGAGCACCTGCAGGCCGGCACCGAGGCCGAACACGGCCCAAGCAACGCCCAGCGCCGTGACGGAGGCCGAGGGCGGCCAGAGGGCCAGGACCACCACGGCCGCCAACGACACCAGCCCGCCCCCGCCCATGGCGCGGCGTCGACCGAGGCGATCGGCCGCCGGCCCGGCGATCAGGAAGCCGACGGTGGCCGACAGCCCAAGGACCAGCAGCAGGCGGGCAGCGAGCCCGACCCCTAAGCCTAGGCCACCGATCAGGAATGGTCCTCCCCACAGGCCCTGATGCCCGTAGAGTGCGCCGGCCATGGCGAACTGCAGCAGCGCCAGGCGCCAGAAGTCACGGTTGGCGTAGATCGTGCGAAAGGTGACGGCGGGCACGGACGGCACAACGGCGGACCCGACGGCCGGGGCGACCGCTCGGGCGCTGCCTTCCGCCGCGCGGTGCCGTGCCGGCGCCGGCCGCACCACGACGATCAGCAGCGCCGCGACCAGGGCGGTCACGATGCCCGCCGCCACGAAGACGCCGCGCCAGCCGATGCCCTCGGCGAGCGCGGCGAGAGGGGTGGTGGCGCCGAGGGCGCCGAGGCTGCCGAGGCCCACGAACACGCCCGACATCGTCGCGAAGCGGCGCGGCGCGAACCAGGCGGCGAAGGCCTTCAGCGCGCCCATCAGGACGCCGGCCATGCCGAGTCCGATCATGGCGCGGCCGAGCGCGAGGCCCGCGAAGCCCTCGGCGGCAGCCGTCACCAGGCTGCCGGCGGCGGCGATCAGCATCAGACCTGCGGGCACCCAGCGCGGCCCCCAGCGGTCGAGGGCGGCGCCAAGCGGCAACTGGGCCGCGGCGAAGACCAGGAAGAAGAGGCTGGTCATGAACCCGAGCTGCTCGGGCCCGAGGCCGGCGTCGCGCTGCAGATCGCCGGCCAGTACGGCGTTGGTGCTGCGGAAGAAGTAGCTGAGGAGGTAGGCGGCGAGGAACGTCAGGACGAGGGCAGTGCGCCGACTCACGCGGCGGACGCTACCACGGCCTCACGGGCCGCCTGACAGGCCTCCTGGTACCGCTCGCGAGACAGCTGACCGGCATACCGCACCGCTGCAGCTGACACCCGACGCCGCACCGCGCGCAGCCGTCCTTCCGCGCCGCGCCGCGTGCAGCTGTCCTGCACGACGCACGCGTGACGTCTCAGGCCAAGCGCGTCGGATACCAGGCGCCGCCGACCTTCTCCACACGGTCACCGGCGGCGAGCCCTTCGGGGTAGAGGCTCCGGAACTGCTGCGGCGGGAACTCGAGCTTGACGCGCTTCCCGGTGGTCGTGAGGTAGCGAACGACCACCACCCGCTCGGTCGTCCCCGGGTCATCAGCGTCCTGCGCGCGGGTGCGGGTCGCCTCCTCGACGGTCTCGACGGTTCCAATCCAGCTCCTGCCGCTACGTCTGCGCGCGTGGAGCGTGAGCAGCACAGTGACGACGGCAACGACCGCGATCGTGAGCAGGATGTCGTCCATGGTTCACCTCACCAACGTTGGGGGTCGATGCGGTAGCCGCCCTGGCCTTGGTGACGGCTCACGCGCAGGTAGTAGGTGCCGGCGCTCAGCTCGGCGCGCTCGACGCTGCGCTGGCTGGCGACGCCGCTGGTGTCGCTGTGGAGCACGCTGCTGCCGTTGACGTCGTAGAGCCGCAGGTGCAGTTTCAAGGCGTCATCGGCGCGGACGGTGATACGTACGTTGGCGCCCTCCCCGAGCACGAGTGTGAACCAGTCCTCACCGTCGCGACCGAACGCGTTGCCATAACCGAGGCGACCGCTGGAGACGCTGCCGATCGGAATGGGAACGGCCTGAACGGCCACGTCGTTGGGCTCCTGGTCCGAAGGGGTACCGACCACCGAGTACGACGGCGTGACGGTGTAACCGCCTTGGCCGCCGTGACGTGTCACGCGCAGGAAGTAGGTGCCAGCTCCGAGCCCGGTGCCTTCGACGCTGCGGCTGGTGGCCGAGCCTGAGGTGTCGGACGCGATCACGCTGCTGCCGTCGGCGTCGATGAGGCGCAGGTGGATGGTCAGGTTCGGGTCGGCCTCGACGAGCACCCGGAGGTCGCCGTCGTCGTCGAGCACGATCGGCAGGTAGTCCTCTGTGTCGCGGCCGACGGCGTTGCCGTAGCCGAGCCGACCCGTAGCGGGGGCGTCCGGTGCGAGCGGTGCGAAGGCCAGGGCCTGCACCGGGCTGTCGTTCGGCTCAGGATCAGCTTGGAGGGTGACGGCCACGAAGGCGGGCGTGAGCGTGTACCCGCCTTGGCCGCCGTGACGTATGACACGCGCGTAGTAGGTGCCTGGCGCCAGCCCGAAAGCCTCGACGGTGCGGGCGCTCTGCGAGCCGGAGGTGTCGCTGACGATGACGCTGCTGCCGTTGACGTCGATGAGGCGGAGATGGATCGTGAGCCCGTCGTCGGCAGCGACGCTGACGCTGAGGTCGCCGTCATCTGGGAGCGTGAGGGCGAAGAAGTCCTCACTGTCGCGTCCTGAAGCGTTGCCGTAGCCGAGCCGACCGGTGCTGGGCGCTGCGAGGCCGATCGGTTGCGCTTGCTCGAGGCTATCGTTGGGCTCGACGTCGTTCGGGGTCGCGACCGCAGTGACGTCGACGGTGAGGTCATAGCGCCCCTCACCCTGGTGCCTGCTGACGCGGGCGGTGTAGGTTCCCGGGGCGAGGCCGTCGGCTTCGATGACCCGCTGAGCGCTGACGCCAGCAGTGTCGCTCTGCATCACGCTGCTGCCATTGACGTCGATCAAGCGCAGGTGGACGCTCAGCCCTTCCTCCGCCTGGACGCTGAGACGTAACGCCCCATCGTCGGTCAGCACGACATCGTGCATCACTTCGGCGCCTTGCGCGGAGAGGTTACCGCTGAGCGCGACGGGCACGGTCGGGGCAGCAGCGTCACTCGGAGCCGCTGCCTCGGCGGGAGCGTCACCGGGAGCCGCTGCGTCGGCGG
>SKMG01000208.1 GCA_007121175.1 Trueperaceae bacterium
CAGAGGACGCGATGACGAACGGCGACCTCGACGCGCTCACGGAGCAGCTCGCCGAGCTCGTCGCCGAGCGTCGCTTCGATGCCGTCAAGGGGCTCCTGAACGAGCGCAACCCGCCTGACATCGCCGAGGCGATCGACGCCTTGCCCGACCGCCAGGAGGCGATCGCCTTCCGGCTGCTGCCGAAGGAGATGGCCTGGCAGGTCTTCGAGTACCTCTCCTTCGACGCCCAGGAGCACCTGCTCTACACGCTCTCAGACGTCGATGCCGCCGCACTCCTGGAGGAGATGGCGGCTGACGACCGGACTGCGCTGTTCGAAGAGCTGCCAGGCAAGGTCACGCGGCGGCTCCTGAACCTGCTCTCGCCCGACGAGCGGCGCCGGGCGGTGCAGCTGCTCGGCTATCCCGAGGATTCGATCGGTCGGCTGATGACGCCGGATTACGTGCGGGTGAAGCCCGGCTGGACCGTCGCTCAGGCGCTGGACCACATCCGCGTCTTCGGACGCGACTCCGAGACGCTCAACGTCGTGTACGTGACCGATCCAGCGGGCCGGCTGATCGATGACCTGCGCATCCGCCAGTTCCTCACCGTCGATCCGCACACCCGTGTCGCCGACCTCATGGACCAGGAGTTGGTGGCCTTGAACGTGCTCGACGACGAGAGCACGGCGGTCGACGCGTTCCGCCGGCACGATCGCACGGTCCTGCCGGTGGTCGACTCCGCCGGCGTGCTGGTCGGCATCGTCACGGTCGACGACGTGCTCGACGTCCAGGAGCGCGAGGCGACCGAGGACATCCAGATGCTCGGGGCCGTGCAGGCGCTGGAGGAGCCGTACCTGCAGGTCCCGATCTGGACGATGGTCCGTAAGCGCGCCGTGTGGCTCGTCATCCTGCTCTTCGGCGGCATGCTGACGGCCGAAGCGATGGCCTACTACGAGGACGAGCTGGCGCGGGCGGTCGTGCTGGCGATCTTCCTGCCGCTGATCATCGCCTCCGGTGGCAACTCCGGCTCGCAGGCGGCCACGCTGATCACACGCGCGCTCGCGCTGGGCGAGGTGCGATTGCGCGACTGGTGGCGGGTGCTGCGACGAGAACTCCTGTCCGGAGTGCTGCTCGGCGTCATCCTCGGCAGCTTGGGTTTCCTTCGTATCGCCTTCTGGGCCATCGCCTTCGACGCTTACGGTCCCCACTGGCCATTGGTCGCCATCACGGTCGGCGTCTCGTTGATGGGCGTGGTGGTGTGGGGCTCGCTGTCCGGCTCGCTGCTGCCGCTGGTGCTCAAGCGCCTCGGTGCCGATCCCGCGACGTCGTCGGCGCCCTTCATCGCCACGCTGGTCGACGTGACCGGGATCATCATCTTCTTCAGCATCGCCGTCGTGTTCCTGAGCGGCACGTTGCTGTAAGTCGCGCTCGCCGCGGGCTGCATCGTGGCCAGGGACGTTGGGCCGCTGCGCGCTGCACCACGGTCGGCCTATCCTGGAGCGAGACCACAACCGCGCTGGAGGGGTAGCTTCTGCGCCTGCTCGGAGGATCGTCCATGGAGACAACCGCCACGCCACCGCCCACGCACGGTCCCCGTGGAGGGCCACCCGGTCCGCTGCACGGGGTTCGCATCGTCGACCTCACCCGCGTCCTCGCCGGCCCTTTCGCGACCATGATGATGGCCGACCTCGGCGCCGATGTGATCAAGGTGGAATCGCCCGCCGGCGACGACACGCGCCGCTGGGGACCGCCATGGGTCAACGGCGAGAGCGCCTACTTCACCTGCACCAATCGCAACAAGCGCGGCATCGTCCTCGACTTCAGGCGCGAGCCCGACCGCGAGATCGTGCGGCGCCTGGTCGCTGACGCCGACGTGGTGGTCGAGAACTTCCGGGTCGGCACCATGGAGAAGTGGGGACTCGGCTACGAGGACGAGCTGCGCGAACTGAACCCCGGCCTGGTCTACTGCAGCATCACCGGTTACGGCCGCAGCGGCCCAGCGGCTCCGCTCCCGGGCTACGACCCCATCATCGAGGCCGTCGGCGGCTTCATGAGCATCAACGGCGAGGAGAACGGTCGGCCGCTCAAGGTCGGGGTCGCGGTCATCGACATCATCACGGGCTGCCAGGCGGCCTTCTCGATCGTCTCGGCGCTCGTGCACCGCGAGCGGACCGGGCAGGGACAGCGCGTCGACCTGTCGCTCTTCGAGACGAGCCTCTCGGCGCTGGCCAACCAGGCCTCGGCCTATCTCATGGGCGGCGTGATCCACCCGAGGCTCGGCAACGCTCATCCGCACATCGTTCCGACCGACACCTACGAGACGCGCACCGGCCCGGTGATGGTGTGCGTCGGCAACGACCACCAGTTCGCTCGCCTGTGCAACCTGCTCGGGGCGCCTGAGCTCCCCAGCGACCCGCGCTTCACCGGCAATCCCGAGCGCGTGACACACCGGCATGAGCTCGGTGCGGTGCTCAGCGAGCTCTTCGCGCCGCTCGATGGCCGCGAGTTCGCCGAGCGAGCCGCTGCGGCCGGCGTTCCGCTAGCGCCTGTGCTCGAGCTCGACGAGGTGTTCGAGCAACCGCAGGTCGCGGCTCGGGACATGGTGATCGAGTTCGACCACCCGACCGTTGGCCGCATGCGCCAGGTGGGCTTCCCCTTCAAGTTCGGGTCGACGCCAGCGCAGCTCCGCTACCCGCCGCCGCTGTTCGGTCAGCACACCGAAGAGGTCCTGGCCGAGATCGGGGTGCTGCCCGACGATGAGCTGACGCCCGCCGGCTGAGGTCCCCGGTCGCTCACACGCCGTAGTGCTCACGTGCGCTCCTCAGCTGCGCCACGTGATGATCCCCATGCCACGCGTAGACCAGCGGTAGCCGCCACAGCGCATAGGTGAATGGCCGGCCGCTGACGTGCCAGGGCCGTTCGAGCTCCGCCGGCCCCAAGCTGCGGAGCAGCTCGACCCAGCGCCGGTGGAGCCCCTCGACCAGCACCACCGAAGCCTCGACGGGCACGGTGGCGTCGGCGCACCGCGCCCAGGCCTCGACGTCATATGGGGACACCGTCGGGCCCGCTTCAGTGAGCGCCAGCTTGGTGCGCACGAAGGCGTGCATGTGCGCGTCCGCGAGGTGATGCGTGAGGGTCCGGATGCTCCAGGCGCCCTCACGGATCGGGTGATCGAGGTCCGCGCAGCCGTCCAG
>SKMG01000091.1 GCA_007121175.1 Trueperaceae bacterium
CGCCGCCACGGTGGCCACGGCCGAGGCCGGACGCATCACGTGGCGGACCTTGAGGACCCGCGAGCGGTCGACGTGCTCCACGAAGGCACGCACGTACTCGTCCGCAGGGTGCATCACGATGTCAGCAGGAGTGCCGACCTGGACCATCAGTCCGTCCTTCAGCATCGCCACTCGGTCGCCGAGCCGCAGCGCTTCGTCGAGGTCGTGCGTGATGAAGACGATGGTCTTGGCGAGCTCCTCCTGGAGACGCAGGAGCTCGTCTTGCATCTCCCGCCTGATCAGCGGATCGAGAGCGCTGAAGGCTTCGTCCATCAGCAGCACCTCGGGGTTGGTGGCGAGCGCGCGCGCTAAGCCGACGCGCTGTTGCATGCCACCCGAGAGCTCGCGCGGCAGCGCGTGCTCGTAGCCCTGCAGGCCGACTCGCTCGACCCAGGCGCCGGCGCGCTGCAGGCGTTCGGAGCGCGCCACGCCCTGCACCTGCAGCCCGAAGCCCACGTTGTCGAGCACGCTGCGGTGCGGCAGCAGCGCGAAGCGCTGGAAGACCATGCCCATCTGGTGCCGCCGCAGCTCGCGCATCTCTCCTCGTCCGAGCGAGAGCACGTCGACGCCGTCGAGCGTGAGCGTCCCGGCGGTCGGCTCGATGAGCCGGTTGAGGCAGCGAACCAGCGTCGACTTGCCGCTGCCCGAGAGCCCCATCACCACGAAGGTCTCGCCGGGCTCGACCGTCACGTCGACGTCCTGCAGCCCCACTGTGTGGCCAGTGCGCTCGAGGATCTCGTCCTTGCCGACGCCTCGTTCGAGCAGCGGCAGGACCGAGGCAGGATCGGGCCCGAACACCTTGGTGAGCCCGCGCGCTTCGAGGTGGGGCATCAGCGCTCCTGCACGGTGTGATCCCAGCGACGGCTGTAGCCGGCGGTCACGCGGTCCATGACCACGGCCACGATCACGATGGCCAGCCCGGCTTCGAGCCCCAGCCCGACGTCGCCTCGCTGCAGGCCGCGCAGCACGTCCTGACCGAGCCCGCGGGCGCCGATCATCGACGCCACCACCACCATGGCCAGCGCCATCATGATCGTCTGGTTGATGCCCGCCATGATCGTCGGCACCGCGAGCGGCAAGCGCACCAGGAAGAGCGCCTGGCGCTCGGAGGCGCCGAAGGCGTCCGCAGCCTCCAGCACTTCCTTGTCGACCAGGCGCAGCCCCAGGTCGGTGAGGCGCACGATCGGCGGCACGGCGTACACGAACGTGGCGATGATCGCGGCGACGTTGCCGAGCCCGAAGAACATCACCACGGGCACCAAGTACACGAAGCTCGGCATGGTCTGCATGCCGTCGAGCAGCGGTCTCACCAGGCGCTTGAGGCGGTCCGAACGCGCCAGGGCGACCCCGGCGGGAATCCCGAGCAGGACCGTGAACGCGGTCGCAACCAGCATGATCGCCAGCGTCGTCATCATCGAGCCCCAGAGGCCGAAGCTACCCACCAGCACCATCAACCCGGCCAGCGTCGCGGCCGTCCACCAGGAGCGCGCCGTCGCATGCCACACGAGCACGGCCACCAGCAGCACCACCAGCCACCAGGGCAGCGCGTTGAGGAAGCGCTCCACGCGCACCAGCAACTGCAGCAGCGTCGCGGTGAAGCCCTCGAAGACGTCGCCGTAGTGGACCAGCAGCCAGCGCGTGACATCGTTGGTCCAGCCACGCAGCGGCAGGCGCCACGTGGCTGGGAACTCTCGGGTCAGGAACTCGAGCATCTGATCGTGAGACTACCTCAGGGCAACGCAGCGCCGACCCGTTCCAGGACCGCCGGCTCGAGCCCTTCGAACCAGGGTGCCCAGGCGTCGGGATACTCGACGAAGAGCCGCCGGGCGGCCACGTCGGTGCCCACGTCGTTGGCCTCCATGTAGGCGAGCAGCTCGTTGATCAACGAGGTCTCGAGGTACATCGCGTCGAGGAAGGCCTCGACCCCCGCGGGCACACTGTCGGCGAAGCGCGCGCCCAGCCCTACCACTGCCACGACGATCGGGTAGTCGCAGGCCATGGTCGCCTGCTCGGGCGTGTCGGCCATCGCGTCCATGTGCTCGAAGCAGGCCTCGTCGTAGGGGGGCTCGTCCAGGCGGAGCATGTCGAGCCGTCCGAGGATGCTCGTCGGCTCCCAGTAGTAGCCGAGCCACGGTTCACCCCGGACGTAAGCTGTCTCCATGGTGGTCTCGAGGGCCACGCCGGTGCCGGGGCGGAAGTTGGTGAAGTACTCGTCGAGCCCGTACACCACCATCTTCACGTTGTTGACGCCCTCGCAGTACCAGCCGATGACGCAGTTGTAGAAGCGGCCCTTGTCCGGCTGCTCGGGATCGCGGAACAGCTCGGCGTAGCGGGGCAGGTCGAACACGCTGCGCAGATCGGGCGCCTGCGGCTCGATGCCGCGCTCTGCATCGCCCTCCACCAGGTAGCGGGGCACGAAGAAGCCCTGGGCTGCGTCGTCGAACACCGGGCTGAGCTCCCGCACGGTGCCGTCGGCCAGCGCGTCGCGCCAGAACTCCGGCGTGTTGTCGGTCCACACCTCCATGGTGACGTCGACGTCGCCGCGCACCGAGCCCTGTAGGAGCGGCAGCGTGGTGCCGGGGATGGTGTCGGTCTCGCAGCCGAACCCCTCGTCCAGCACGAAGCGGGCGGCCTCGGTGAGGATGTTCACGCTGTCGTAGTCGAGCTCGGCGAACACGATCGGGCGATCGAAGCCGCCGCAGTCGGCATCTTGGGCCAGGGCTGCACCGGCCGCCAACAGGCCGAGCGCCAGCAGGCCGCTGGTGAAGCGGTGGAGGACGTTTCGAGAGGACATACGTAGGTACCCCTTCCGATTCTGCGCAGCGCACGAAGCTCCGCGAGTGGTGGCGCATTCGAGTGCGGCGTCCGCGATTGTGATGCCGACCGGCTACGCCTCAGGTTCTCATGGGAATGGTACCTCGGAGAACGCATCGGAACCGTGACGTAGCCCCACCTGTACCGTTGGCTCGCGCGTCGCCAGGAGTGCAGCTCGGCGGCCGGCTCCCTTGCCGGCCGCCTCAGTCGGCCGGCTCCGGCGGGCGCTCTCCGCTCGTGTCGCGAGTACACTGATCCCGTCATGTCCCAGAAGAGCCTCATGGAGCAACGCGAACAACG
>SKMG01000268.1 GCA_007121175.1 Trueperaceae bacterium
CCGGACGCGAGGATGCGCCGGCGGCCGGACGCGAGGATGCGCCGGCGGCCGGACGCGAGGATGGGCTGCCCTCCGGGCCTGATGAGGCGCAGCAGTCCGCAGCCGAGGCGGCGACGAGCCCGGACAGCGGCGACGATCCTCCGGCCGCGCCCGCGGACGCTGCGCCGGCCGAGGAGCCGCGGGTTCGGGTCCAGCCGGGACACGGACCGCGGCCTCGCGATGAGCCGCCGACGACCTGAGCGACGAGCCTCACCCGGCTGGTAGCCTGCGGCGTGACCGCGCGGCCGTGGCTCCGCCGGCTCGTCCTGGGCCTGTTCAGCGTCGCGGCGATCCTCTCGCCATGGTCGCCGCCCGACCCCCGCACGGCCGACAGCCGAACCGAGGCGGCGCCCCATGCCTGCGGCCCCCACGCACCGGCCGACGCCTTGGGCGTGTCGCTGCCGGTGCCCTCCACCGAGACCTGGCGCGACCTGCTCGGGGCGTTGGTGTGCTTCACGCACGATCTCACGGTGACCGAGGTCTACGATCTGGGACGGCACGGCGAGCTGCTGCTCGCCGATCGCCGGCTCTTCGGTGACAACACCGGCCTCGAGGTCGACGATCCAGCGCTGCACGTCATCCGACTCGGTGCGCGGCAGCGCCCCCCTGACGAAGGCGTGTGGCCTCTACCCTGGGGGCTCGGAGTCGGCGAGGTGCGGGTGGGCGATGCGGTGGTGGACCTGATCGGACGCGTCTGGCCCAGCCAAGCCGGCGGCTACCTGCTCGAGCCGGAGCCAGCGCCGGTCTTCGAAGTCCGCAACCCGCGGCCGGCCGCGCCCGAGCCGCTCTCGGGCGACCTGCGCATCGCAGCGGTCAACCTCGACAACTTCTTCCTCCGGCTCGACGGTCGCGGGGCCGACGATCCGGCGGCGCTCCAGCGCCAGCTCGACAAGCTCGTCGCCGCCCTCTCACGCCTCGACGCCGACGTCCTGGCGTTGATGGAGATCGAACGCGACGGCGGCGAGGCGCTCGCGGCTCTGGCCGCGGCGCTGAACGCCCGGCTCGTAGCAGAGGCCGGCGACCGTGCCCGGCGCTACCGCGCGCTGCCCGAGGCGGGAGAGAGCGCCGGCCGCCCGGGCGACGCGGTGCGCCAAGGCTTCCTGGTCGACGCGGCGACGGTCGAGCTGCTGGCGCTGCACGCCGATCTCGCTGCGGTGCACGAGCGTGCCCCGCAGGCAGCGACGCTACGGCACCGCGATAGCGGCACGGTGCTCACGGTGATCGCGGTGCACCTGCGCTCGAAGTCCCGCTGCCCGCGCAGCGGCGACATCGACCGCGGCTTCGGCTGCTGGAACCTGCGCCGCACCGCCCAGGCCACGGCGCTCTTGCGGTTCGCGCAGCGGTTGGCGCGCGATCAGGGCGACTCGGACGTGCTGCTGCTGGGCGACCTCAACGCGCACCGCTTCGAGCCGCCGCTGGCGGTCTTCGAGACCGAGGAGGTCGGCTGGAGCGTCCTCACCGACCGAGTGCCGGCCGAGCGTGCGGTGAGCTACGTGTTCTTCGGGCGCTCGGCGGCGCTCGATCATGCCCTCGCCAGCCCGACGCTGGCGCCGCGCGTCAGCGGCATCACGTACTGGGCCATCAACGCCGACGAGCCTCCGCTGGCCGGGCCCGGCCGCGGAGCCGTGGCGCCCCCGGGCTATCGCCCCGACCCGTACCGTTCGTCGGATCACGACCCATTGCTAGTGGCGCTGACACTGACGCCCGAGCACGAGTGAAACTCAGTCGACCGGCTGGACCAGCCGCTCGAGCGTCGCGTCGTCGAGCCGCCGCGCCTCGCATGCATCGACGTCCCGGCAGGCGATCAGGTAACGAAAGCGTCGGCCGTCGGATCCGGGTACCTCGGCGCGCAGCGCGTCGAAGTCGCGGCGCGGACCCGCCCATTCGCAGAGATCGCAGCAGACGTGCGCCGCCTCGCGGCCAGCGCTGGGGATCGGTTTGAGCTCGAGCTCGCTCCCACCGCGATGCTGCACCACACGCCCGCCGTCCTCGGCGAAACGCACGCTGTATGCGCTCGGTCGTGGTATCAGCCGCTTCGGGGTCGCGGGGAAGAACTCCAACACGATCTCCCGAGCGGTGTACGACTTCGGATCGTCACCACCGTTCACGTACGCGCAGTATAGCCGGGCCCGCGGAAAGCGAGCGCCGCCTGGAACGCGAGCGCGAGCGCCCCGACGACTGCCGTCGCGGCCACCAGCGGCGTGCCGGACTGCATGACCACGATGCCGATGAAGGCCCAGACGAGGACCGCGGCGTAGGCGAGGTCGCGATAGCGGCGCAGCATCAGGATCCCCAGGACGGTGGCCACCAGCAACGCGATCACGGCCCAGGCCACCGCCGGCAGCAGCAAGAAGGACGTCACGAAGCCCAGGTCGATGAACCAGATGGTCACGTTCGCGACCGTCGCGACGGTGATCCAGCCGAGGTAGACCGAGAAGGTGCCGCGTGTCACGAGTCGCTCGGCGGTCGTCATCGGCAAGCGTCGGGCCCTCGGCTCGCGCGACGCCTTGGCCTCCCGCGACGTTCTGGGCCGTGGCGCCTCGGCACTCGGCGAGTCGCCCCAGCCGCGCAGGCGGACGTAGATCACCATGAGGCTGCCGAGCAGCACGAGCATCAGCACGAGCGAGAGCCCGATCGCGAGGTTGTGCCAGGCAACGATCCACAGCGCATTGGCGGCGTGCGCCACGATCAGCGGCAGCGCCAGCGCCTGCGCGCGGGGATTGTCCGCCTGCGCCGGCAGCGCCTGCCACACCGCGTACGCCACCAAGCCGAGGTAGATCAGACCCCAGATCGAGAAGACGTAGCCGGCCGGCGTCACGAGCGACGCCGAGAAGGCGTCGGAGATCTCACCGGTGGTGCGGCCTGCGATCGGCAAAGCGTTCGCGAGCACGTTGAGCACGATCACGACCAGCGTCATCAGCGCTACCACGATCTGCCACGGCCGCAACGCCACCGTCTTCGTCCTCGCGCCTCGCGATGTCGTCGCGTTCATGGTGTGGCGCCTCCAGCGGCAGTCTCTCGGGCTGTGACGGCCGAGAGCACCCGGGCCGTCTCGATCGCCGCCATGGCGGCCTCGAAGCCCTTGTTGCCGGCTTTGGTACCGGC
>SKMG01000429.1 GCA_007121175.1 Trueperaceae bacterium
CCCTTCCTCGCCGATGGCAGCAGCGTGCTGTGGCTGAGCCCGGCGCTCAGCGACGCCGAGCAGTTTGCGGCGTTCAACCGGCGCGACGACTGGAACCTAGGCGGCGAGCGGCTCTGGATCGCTCCCGAGATCCAGTTCACGATCCGCGACCGGCGCGACTTCTGGGGGAGCTACGCGCTGCCGCCCGCTATGGATCCGGGCGGCTGGAGGCTCGAGGCGCTGGGCGAGCGGGGCTGCGCGCTGCGGCAGGAGCTCGAGCTGACCGCCTTCAACCTCGCCTCCGGGGTCAAGCGGCTCGCGGTCGAGCGCCGGATCCGGGCGGTGCCCGATCCGCTCCAGGGTGAGCGCGGCGGGGGGAGTGCCTTCGACGAGGTTGCGTACCACGGCTATGAGCACGACGTGATGCTGCGCGACCTCGCGCCGAACGACATCGTCGCGCAGGCCTGGAACCTCATCCAGCTCGAGCCTGGCGGTGTCGTGCTGTTGCCGACGATTCTACCGGCGCAGCAGCGCGACTACTTCGAGCCCGTCGGCGCCCAGCAGCGTCTCGAGCCGGACCTGGTCGAGCTCCTCATCACCGGCCGGCACCGCTACAAGGTGGGCTGCCGCGCTACGAACCACCTCGGTCGTATCGCCTACGCGCGGCTGCTGGAGCCCTCCCGGGCGTGCCTGATCGTCCGGTCGTTCTTCAACGACCCGTCGTCGCGCTACCTCGAGGAGCCGGCAGACCGGCCGGGGGAGCACGGCGACTCGATCCACGTCTACAACGACGACGGCAACTCCGGCGGCTTCGGCGAGATCGAGTGCTACGGTCGGGCGCTCGGCGCGTCCGGGGGCCGAACGACCAGCGCCGACACCACCGTGCTGTGGATCTACGCCGGTCCGCTCGCCGCGATCGTCGAGGTCGCCCGGCAGCTCTTGGGGGAGGTGGCAGCTCGCCGGGTGCAGGCGCGGCTCGCCGCGTGAGCGTGCGGTTGACACCCCACGGCCATGATGCATAGAGTCGAGTCGATACACATCAGTCTCTCGACGTGGAGCCGACCGGCCTCAGGGGACGGTCATCACCCATCACGAGGAAGGAAGTGCCATGATGAAAAGGATCACGAGTTTCGTTGCCGCGCTGGTCGCGCTCAGCCTGATCGGGGCGGGCATGGGCCAGAACTTCGAACTCCAGCTGGGCCACGGTGCGATGGACTCGCACCCGTCCCACTTCGGTGCCCTGCGCGTGGCCGAGTTGGTCGCCGAGCGCTCGGACGGGCGCCTCTCCATCGACGTATTCCCGAACCGGCAACTCGGTGAGGAGCGCGAGCTGGTCGAGGGCCTGCAACTCGGGACGGTCGACATCGCGGTCGTCTCGACCGGGCCATTGGGCGGCTTCGTGCCGCGGATCAACGTCGTCGACCTGCCGTTCCTGTTCCGCGACGCCGAGCACGCCTACGCGGTCTTCGACGGGCCGATCGGCGACGATCTGTTGGCTGACTTCGACGACGTCGGCATCAAGGGCGCCGCGTTCTGGGAGAACGGCTGGCGTCACCTGACGAGCAAGCGGCGCGTCGTGGAGCCGGGCGACCTCACGGGCGTCAAGATCCGCACGATGGAGAACGAAGTCCACATGGACGCGTTCAGCGCCCTCGGCGCCGGCCCGGTGCCGATGGTGTGGGGCGAGGTCTACACCTCGTTGCAGCAGGGCGTGATCGATGCCCAGGAGAACCCGATCACCGTCATCTACACGAACGCCCTGTGGGAGGTCCAGGACTACGTCCACCTCACCGGGCACGTCTACGGTCCGCACCTCGTCCTGATCAGCCAGCAGACCCTCGCGCGGCTCCCCGAGGATCTCCAGGAGATCCTGGTCGACACGGTCCGCGAGGTGTCACACTACCAGCGCCAGAGGGCCGCCGAGCTCGAGGCGGAGATGAGCGTGCTGCTCGAAGAGGAGGGCATGGAGATCGTCGAAGTCGACACCGAGCCCTTCCGTGATGCGACCGCCGAGGTCCTCGAGCGCTACTCGGGACGCTTCGGCGAGGGGCTCATCGAAAGCATCCAGGCGGTCGGACGGGACTGACCGCTCGCAGCGGGGGCGCGTAGCGCGGCACGCTCGCGCCACGCGCTCCCGCATCGTGGCGTGCAGCACCATTCGGGTCCGGTACCGTCGTGCGCTCCATCATCCATCCGCTCGAGGTGGCCTGGTCGTGGGTCGAGAGGCTCGTCCTGGCGGTCATCGTGCTGTTCACGGGCACGCTGGTGGCCGTCACCTTCTACCAGGTCTTCAGCCGCTACGCCCTCAACTCTCCGCTGCGCTGGTCCGAAGAACTGAGCCGCTACCTGTTCATCTGGATCGTCTTCCTGGGCGCCTGGGCGGCACTCAAGGAGGGCAGGCACCTGGGCATGGACATGCTCAGCATGCGGCTCTCGCCGCGCTGGCGCGCGCGTGCCGGGATCGCGCTCGACGCGGTGATGCTCGGCTTCTTAGTGGCGGTGCTGTTCATCGCGCCGGACATCCTCGAGATCACCGGCCGGCAGCGCTCGGCGGTGCTGAAGATCCCGATGAGCTACATCTACCTGGCGTTCCCGGTCGCCGCGGCGCTGATGAGCATCGAGATCGTGCTGAGCTGGCTGAGCCCGACGCGAAGTACGCCCGGGCAGACCCACCTCGCCACCACCGTGCTCGACCTCGCCGCGCAAGGGGCGGGGGCCGCCGCGCCCGACGGAGCTGACGCCGGCGGCCCCCCGCCAGGCGGAGCCGATGCAAGCGGTGAGGCGCCAGGCTCCGCGGGGCACGATGAGGGTCGGAACGGACGGTCGACGTGAGCCTCATCCTCGTCGTCGTCTTCCTGGTGCTGCTCGTCCTCAACGTCCCGGTCGCGTTCTCGCTGGCGATCGCCTCGCTGCTGGCGCTAGCCCAAGGGGGAATCCCCCTGACGCTGGTGGTCCAGCGCATGACCAACGCGAGCGATTCGTTCATCCTATTAGCGATCCCGTTCTTCATCCTGGCGGGCAACCTCATGGCGCGCGGTGGCATGTCGCAGGCGATCATCGACTTCGCGGAATCGATCGTGGGTTTCATACGCGGCGGGCTGGCGCAGGTCAACATCCTCACCAGCCTCTTCTTCGCCGGCATCACCGGGGC
>SKMG01000323.1 GCA_007121175.1 Trueperaceae bacterium
CATTCACGGTCGCGGGGATCGGGGACATGTCCGGCGACGTGTTCGGTAACGGGCTCTTGCAGAGCCCGCACGCGCGCCTGATCGCCGCGTTCAACCACCAGCACATCTTCGTCGACCCCGATCCCGAGCCGGCGCGCGCCTACGCCGAAAGGCGCCGGTTGTTCGAGCTGCCGCGCTCGAGCTGGCTCGACTACGACCGCACGCTGATCAGCGCCGGTGGCGGCGTGTTCGAGCGCGCTGCCAAGAGCGTGCAGCTCTCCGACGAGATCCGCGCCCTGCTCGGCATCGAGGCCGAGACGGTGTCCGGGCAGGAGCTGGTGCGCGCGGTGCTGCTCGCTCAGGTCGACCTGCTCTGGAACGGCGGCATCGGCACCTACGTCAAGGCGTCGAGCGAGCGTCACGCCGACGTCGGCGACTCCACCAACGACGCCGTGCGGGTCGATGCGAACGAGCTGCGAGCGAAGATCGTCGGCGAGGGCGGCAACCTCGGCCTGACGCAGCTCGCCCGCATCGAGTACGCGCGGTGCGGCGGCCGCATCAACACCGACGCGATCGACAACGCCGGCGGGGTCGCGATGTCCGACCGTGAGGTCAACATCAAGATGCTGCTCCAGCCGCTGGTGCGAAGCGGCGAGCTCGCCGATGACGAGCGCAGCGAGCTGCTGAAGAGCATGACCGGCGACGTGTCGCGCCTGGTGCTGTTCGACGTCTCGCGCCAGGCGCTCGCACTGTCGCTGGCCGAGCGCCGCAGCCGCAACGACCTCGCGATCTTCGAGTCGCTCATCCGGTACATGAGCGGCCGCGGCCTCGACATCCGCGTCGAGCAGCTGCCCGGCTCGCGCGCGATCGCCGAGCGCGCCAAGAGCGGCGAGGGCCTGACCAGGCCGGAGCTCGCGGTGTTGATGGCGTACGTGAAGATGGGGCTCTACCGGCGGCTGCTCGAGACCGACGTGCCCAGCGAGCCGGCGCTGGGGCACTACCTGGTGCGCTACTTCCCGAGCGTGCTAGACGAACGCTTCCCCGAGGCTGTGCAGCGCCACGCCCTGCGGCGTGAGATCACCGCCACCCAGATGACCAACTTGGTCGTCGACCTGCTCGGCATGACCTTCGTGCACCGGATGATCCGTGACACGGGCGCGAGCCCGGTGGAGATCATCCGGGCCGGACTCATGGCCTTCGAGGTGATCGACGCCGAGGCGCTGTTGGAGCGGCTCAACGCCCTGCCGGTCAGCGTCCCGAGCGATGCGGTCTACCGAGCGCTGAGCGCGCAGGTCGAGGCGATCGGCGGGCTGGTGCGCTGGATGCTCCTGAACGATCTCTCCGGCGGCGATGTCGGAGCCTTCGTCGACGCCTACCGAGGCCCGCTCGCCGCGATCCGCCGCGACCTCAACGAGCTGCTGCCGACTCCCGAGCGGCGCCGCTTCCAGAAGCTGGCCCGCAGCTTCCAGTCGAGCGGCTTCGTCGCCGAGCTGGCTCACGAGGTCGCGACGTTCGACTACGTCCCCTCCGCGCTTGGCATCATCGAGGTGTCGCGCTCCACCGGCATGTCGCTCGACGACGTCGCCAAGCGCTTCTTCTCGGTCGGCGAGCGGCTCGGGCTGGGCTGGCTGCGCGACGAGCTGATCGCGCTGCCGCCGGACGGGCGCTGGGCCACCATCGCCATCGGCGGCTTGGTCATGGACCTGCGCGGGGTGCAGCAGGCGATCACGGAGCGCTACCTGCGCGCCTGCGCCGCCGAGCCGAAGCTGAGCCTGGAGGCGTTCTTGCAGCGCTCACCGAACGTGCTGCGCCGCTTCGACGACGCCTATGCGCAGCTGCGTGAGAGCGGGCAGCTCGACCTGGCTTCGGGCAGCGTGCTGGCCCGGCTGCTCGAGCAGGTCAGGGAGGGCTAGCGGGGCGCGGCCGCGCGGGCGCTGGCGGCCGCTGGCTCGTCGTCCGCCGGCTCGTCGTCCGCCGGCTCGGCCGCGAAGAAGCTGCGCAGCACGGCGTTCAGCAGCATCAGCCCGCGGCGGGTGGCGACGAGCCACCCGCCGCGCTCCTGCAGCAACCCGGCCTCCAGCGCCTGCTGCAACTGCGGGCCGAAGCGTTGGGCCAGCACGACGCCCGTGCGCGCCTCGACGCGAGCGAGCTCGAGGCCCTCGCGCGTCCGCAGCCCGGTCATCAGCAGCTCCAGCGCCAAGGCCGGGCCGTCGACGGGCGTGCGCTCGGGCGCAGCGCCCTGCAGCCAGGCTTTGATCGGCGCGTTGCGGGTGCGCACCCCCCGGGTACCGGCCGGATCGGACGCGCTCGGCGGCTCGAACCCGGCGGCGCTCGGACCGAGCGCCAGGTAGCCGTCACCGCGCCAGTAGGTGCGGTTGTGGCGGCTCTCGTAACCCTCGCGCGCGTGGTTCGAGACCTCGTAGCGCTCCAGACCGTGCCGGCCGAGGAGCGCCTCGGCCAGCTCGAAGTCGTCCGCCGCCCGGTCCTCGTCGATGCGCACGCCGCGCCGCGCGAACGGCGTGTGCGGCTCGACCGTGAGGGAGTAGACGCTGACGTGCTGCGCGCCGCTGGCGGCGGCGGCCTCGAGGTCGGCGCGGGCATCCTGCCCCGGCACCGCCGTGATCACGTCGAGTGAGACCTGCAGGCCCGCGGAGCGCGCGTCTCGTGCGGCCCGCAGCGCCTGCTCGCCGCTGTGCGACCGGCCCAGGAAGCGCAGGACCGGATCCTGGGTCGACTGCATGCCGATCGACACGCGACTGATCCCAGCCGCGCGCCAGCGCAGGGCGCGCGCCTCGTCGAAGGTGCCCGGATCCGCCTCGAGGGTGGTCTCGTGTTGCCCCAGGCCGCCCCAACCCGCCCGCACGGCGGCCAGGACGCGGTCCAGCTCGGCGTCGGTCAGGTGGGACGGGGTCCCGCCACCGAAGTAGGCGGTATCGAGCGGGCCTGGCCAGCGCGCCGCGAGCGCCGCGGCGTCGCGCTCGAGGCGCTGCAGGTAGGCCGCCACCAGCCGCTCGTTGCGACGCATCTTGTGGAAGTCGCAGTAGTGGCACACCTGTGGACAGAACGGGACGTGCAGGTACAGCGCGCGGGGAGCCTCCACCCCGACAGTCTAGGCGCCGCGCGCCGCGGCGCCCGCTGCGG
>SKMG01000146.1 GCA_007121175.1 Trueperaceae bacterium
GAGGTCGAAGGCTGTGGCCGAGCCGCTCGAAGGCGTCGCGTCCGGTGGCATGGCGGAGGATAGCATGCGTCCGCGGGGGCTCTCGGGCGTAGACTCGCCACGGGAGGTGAGCATGCACGAACGACCGACCGCGCTCGTCACCGGCGCCAACGGGGCGCTCGCGGCCTCCGTCATCGCCGAGCTCGAGGATGCCGGCTGGCTGCTCGCGCTGATCAGTAAGGGCCCGGTCGAGCGGCTGCGCGAACGCTATCCCGAGAGGCACGCCGCCAGCGTCGACCTCACCGACGAGGGCGCGGCCCGCAGGGTGATATCTCGACTCGAGCAAGACGTCGGTGGCTTCGACGCGATCCTCAACCTAGCGGGCGGCTTCGCCCTGCAAGCCGCCGCCGAGGTCCGGCTCGAGCACCTGCAAGAGCTCTTCGGCATGAACCTCCATACGCTGGTCGTCGCCACGAGCGCCGTGCTGCCGGGGATGCTGGAGCGCGGTCGCGGCACCATCGTCGGCATCGCGGCCGCATCGGCGATCGACGGCGGCGCGCGCGCAGCGGCCTACGCCGCCTCCAAGGCGGCGGTCGCTGCCTACCTCCGCTCGCTCGACCGAGAGCTCTCGGCGCAGAACGTGCGATCGCTGATCGTCTACCCGATGGGCACGCTCGACACCCCGGCCAACCGTGACGCCCTCCCCGACGCCGACCCGAGTCGCTGGATCGCGACGAGCACGCTGGCGTCCGCCATCGTGCGCGGCATGCTGCTCGGACCGCGCGCGCGCCTCACCGAGCTCAAGGTCTGGCCCGACCCGAGCTAGCGGTAGGTGAAGGCGCCGGCGGAGAGGGTCGCTACCACCTGCAGGTCGTCGAGCGAGTCGAGCGGATCGTGATCGAGCAGCACCAGGTCGGCGTCGAAGCCGACCTCGACGAGGCCCGACCGCCGGGCCCTGCCGATCGCCGCGGCCGCGCCCACCGTGAACGCGCGCAAGGCGGTCTCGACGTCGACCGCCTCGTCCGAAGGGAGGGCAGTGCCGTCGCCACCCTGGCGACCGACGGCAGCGCGCAGCCCGGCCACGACGTCCGGCGGGGCGACCGGCGCATCCGAACCGAACGCCAGGATCGCTCCAGAGGCGGCCAGCGAGCGCACCGGAAAGGCGCGCTCACAGCGGTCGCCGAGCGCGGCGACGATCGAGGCGGCGTCGAAGGTGATGTGGATCGGCTGCATCGACGCCACCACGCCGAGCCGGCCGAGCCGTGCGATGTCGTCAGGATGCACGTGCTGGACGTGCTCGACCCGCGGCAGCAAGCCGCGAGGCCGCCACGCCGGCTCGGTCGCCTCGAGCGCGTCGATCACGGCCCGCACGGCGGCGTCCCCGATCGCATGGGTGACCGGCGTGAAGCCGGCTTCGGCGGCGAGCTCGAAGCGCTCGCGCAGCACCTCCGACGGCTCGACCTGCATCCCGCGCTGCGCGCTGCCCAGGTACGGATCCAGCATCCAGGCGGTGCGGCTCCCCAACGCCCCGTCGGCGAAGAACTTCGCGCCACCGACGGTGAACCGCTCGCCGCCGTGGCCCGTCGCGAGACCGATCGCGGCCGCGTGCTCGATGTCGGCGTGAGGGATGCAGGCCCACACCCGCAGCGGGTAGTCGTCACCCGAGGCAGCGTCGGCGAAGGCGCGCCACGCGGTGGGCGACTCATAGGCCATGTGATGGACGGTGGTGATGCCACGCTTCGCGAGGTCGGCGCCGGCGTCTCGCATCGCGGCCGCCAAGCGGGCGGCGTCAGGAACGGGGATCGTTCGCGCCACCAAGCCGACGGCGTGCTCCAAGAGGTACCCGCTCGGCTCGCCGCTCGGGTCCCTGACGATGGTGCCGTGCTCGGGATCGGGCGTGTGCCGGTCGACGCCGGCGGAGCGCAGCGCCGCTCGGTTGGCCCAGCCGGCGTGGTGGTCCTGCGAGCGCAACAGCACTGGATGCTCTGGTGCGACCGCGTCGAGCCGGTCGACGCTGAGCGCACCGGGGCCCACGCCCCAGCGGTCGAGGGCAAAGCCCGAGCCGGTGATCCAGGTGCCTGCCGGCACGCTCCCGGCCCGCTCGGCGACGAGGGCGAGCGCGCCGCCGAGCTCCGGCACGCCGTGCAGGTCGAGCGCCGAGAGCGACACGCCGTACTGCCCCAAGTGCACGTGGGCGTCGTGGAAGCCGGGCAGCAGGCAGGCGCCGGGGAACTCGACCACCTCGGTCTCGGGGCCGCGCCAGGCGAGGACCTCGTCGCGGTCGCCGACGGCCGCCACGCGACCACACCTCACCGCCACCGCGCGGGCGACGCCGGCGCCGGGGTGGAGGGTGCGAACGAGCTCCGGGAGCAGGATCAGGTCGGCGGTCATGAACGAGTCTACCGACCCGCGACGGTGCCGTTCAGCGACTCGCCGCGCCCGCCGCGAGCGCGACGAGCACCTCGAAGTCGTCGGGCATGACCGGATCGTCGAGGGCGGCGCGGTTGCGGCGCACCTCGCCGCAGCGCTCGCAGCGATGGACGATGATCCAGCCCTTCTTGCCGGAGTGCTCGACCGCGCTCGGCACGAGCAGCCCGCCGCACGCGCTCGCGCGGTCACCTGGGTTGACATCGACGTGGCGCGAGTGCAGACAGTGCGGGCAGTGGTTGCGATACGAGCCGTTGGCCAGCGGCGTCACCGCCATGCCGCACACGTCGCAGGTGAAGCCCTGGTTGCTGCCGATCGCCTGGAAACGCCGCACCAGCGCAGTCTAGCCCCGCTCGCGAGCGGCGTCCGTACCCGCCGGCGTCGTTGCCGGGCGAGGGAGCAGGCCAGCCCGGTGGCGCGTACCATGGCAACGTGCCGGGGGTCACGCCGCCTGGCTGACGACGATGGTCCTGCTTGCGACCGAAGCCCTCCTGCTGCGCCGCGGTGAACGCGAGCTGCTGCGCGTCGCGTCCCTCGAGCTGCGCGAGGGTTGGCGGCTCGGGTTGGTCGGTGCCAACGGGAGCGGCAAGTCGACGCTGCTCAGCGTGCTCGCCGGTCGCTCGTCGCCCTCCGAGGGGCGTGTCGTGCGACCGCCGGGCATCCTGGTCCACGTGCTGGAGCAGGCGACCGACGTGGC
>SKMG01000029.1 GCA_007121175.1 Trueperaceae bacterium
CGCAGAGCGGCGGCGGCGTCGAACTGCTGACCGTGCATGCGGCCAAGGGGCTCGAGTGGCCGCTGGTGGCGCTGTTCGACGTCGGCGGCGCGGCGCCGATGGGCAGCCCGGAGGTGCTGGTGGCGCCGGGCGTAGGCTCGGTCGCGCTGCGCGGCGGCAGCGGCTTCGACGCGCTGGCCGCCGAGGCGCGGTCGCGCCGCGAAGGCGAGGCATATCGGCTGCTCTACGTGGCCGCCAGCCGCGCTCGCGACGTGCTGATCATGACCGGGAGCCACGGCCGGGGGCCGCCGTCGCCCTGGCTCCGAGCATGTAACTTCGCTGGCGTCGGACCCGTCGAGCGACCCGGCGGCGTGCCCCAGGGCGTGCGCCGCGAGGTGTTCACGGCTGGTGTCCGCGCGGACGCAGCCGGTCGCGGCGCGCCCCCGACCGCCAGCGGTTCGTCCGGGGACGCCGAGAGCGCCAGCGGGTCGTTGCCCGCATCGAGCTGGACGTACCAGCGGCGCTCGCCGTCGCCGTATCCGGCCCTGCTCAGCCCTTCCTGGCTCACCGTCGAGGGCGCTGGCGTAGCGCCGCCCGGTGCCGGCCGGCCCGGTCCGGCGCTTTCGCCCCGCCTACTGGCCGAGGCGCAGGACGAGCGCCTCATGCCTGGCGATCCCGAGATGCCTGGCGATCCCGAGCTCACGCCCCATGTACCGGGGCGTGGCGCGGCTCTGGGCACGCTGGTGCACGACGCGATCGCGCGTGATCGGCGATCGGACGACGCCGAGCTGGCCCGTGACCTCGCCGTCCAGGAGGTGCTCTGGCCGTTCGCCGAGGCGCAGCAGCGTGAGCTGGTCGCCGAGGCGCTGACGCTGCTCGCGGCGTACGAGGCGTTGCTCAGCCAGGGCGCGCTGGCGCCTCGGTCGCAGCGCCTCGAGGATTACGCCGAGCTCCCCTTCGCCTTCGCCGACGAGCGTTGCGGCAGCGTCTGGCAGGGACTGATCGACCGCGTCTACCGGACGCGGGAGGGCTGGTTCCTGGACGACTACAAGACCGATCGCACGCTGTCGTCGGGACGCTACGACGTGGCGCTGTCGGCGTACGTCGAGGCCTTCGCAGCCGTTCGCGGAGTGCGCCCACGCGCCCGCCTCGTCGATTTGCGACGGCGGCGCGTGCTCGAGCGTCCCGATGAGCGCCTGCGGTTGATCTGGTCGACGGTCGTTGGCGGGGAGCCGGCGGTGCCGGGCCCGCGATGAGACTCGGGCCGACCCTGCGGCTGCGCCGTCGCGCGCCGTTCAAGCTTCGGTCGACCGCGAGACAGCGGGCGCGGAGGACGGTTCGGCCACCGAGGAGCCTGCGGGCGCCGGAGAGGCTGCGAGCGCCAGGGAACGTGCGGGCGCCGGGGAGCGGACGGACACGGGCCGCACGGCGTAGATCGGGGCGCGCCCGTCACGGCCGCAGGGCACCACCACGCCGGCCTCGCGCAAGACGTACACGGCACGTTGCGCGATCGGTCGCCGAGCGGCATGGCCGGCCACGTCGAGGGTGGTGAAGGGCTCGGGCAGGCCGGGCGGGAGCGCGTCGAGCCAGGCGCGGGCACCAGCCAGCCGATGCCTCGAGGCGAGGCGCAGCAGCCGCCGCTCGACCGTGACCCAACCGCGACGGCGCCACGCGGAGCCCGGTCGATGCTCGCGTACCTCCTCGTCGTGCACCAGTGCGGCCTCCACTTCGAGGTTCGGATGGTCGAGCAGCGTAGCGATGCCGGTGAGCTCAGCGAGGGCGTCGAGCAGGCCTGCGCGCTTCGGTGACCGGCGGCGCGGACACGCGCCGTCGGCTCCCCGGCGCACGATCCAGCGTTCGGCGGCAACGGGGATCACCAGCCTCACGCGGTACCCGGTGAGGAGCCGCTGCAGCTTCGGGCGCAGCCGACCGACCCGGCCGGTCTGGATTTCGATCAGCAGGTCGTCGCTGACCGCGTCGATGACGTAGCCGTCGACCGCGACCTCGAAGTGGGCGCCGTCGGGTGCCACCAGGCGCTTGAGCGAGGCGTGCAGCAAGGACTCGTTGAGGCCGCCGATCGCCATGGGGGCAGGCTATACCGAGACGTGCTCGGCAGTGGCCTAGAGCGCAGCCGAAGCGCGCACCGAAGCCGGCAGAATGGCGTCATGCCGGATCACGTGCGACAGAGAGACGGGATCGACGCTGCCCCCGTTTGCCAGCCCGGAGGCCACGCTCAGGCAGCCCGCCTGGCAGGTCACGATGGCGAGCTCCTACGCGGCGAGCGCGGCTGGACGTGGCGCGGGCGGCTGCCGTTCGGTGCCCTTGCTCCGCTCGTCGGGAGCGCCTCGCGGGGCCGGCCCGAGACGTTGGAGGGTCCGGCCGGCGCGCCATCCGAGGTCTGGCTGCGGGCCATGTGGTTCGACGCCGAGACGGGCATCGTCGCCTGCGAGCTCGCGGCCACCGGAGCATCGGACGAGGTGGGCTCGGGGGGACCGACGTGAGCAGCCGAGCCTGTCGTCTGCCGGTTCGGCGTCAGCCGTCGGGAGGCCCGCCCGTGCGCGCTGCCGCGCCTGGGAGACCGCTGCGGTCGTAGCTCGTGTGATGCGCCTGGCTCCGCAGCGCGAAGCTGGACCCATCGACTGCCCGCGCCACTGCGAGCACACCGTCGAGGTGGTCGAGTTCGTGCTGGAGGAGCTCCGAGAGGTCGCCCTCGAGCTGCCAACTCCGCTCAGCCCCGGTCAGATCCTGATACGCGATCGTCACGCGGGCGGCTCTGCGCACCTTGACGAGCAGCTCGGGGAAGCTCATGCAGTCGTCCCAGAGCTCCACTTGCTCCTCGGAGCGCGCTTCTATGCGCGGGTTCACGAACACGTGCGGTCGGCCGAGGTGCAGGTACACCACGCGACGGCGGTCGCCGATCTGGGGAGCCGCCACTGCCCGGCCGGCGCCCCAGCGCCGCCGGAACGCCATGAGGGTGTCGTGCAGGTCCGCGACCAGGGGTTGTAGCCCGGCCAGTTCGCTCGATGTCACCGGCCGGCAGCGCTGCAGCAGCCGGGGGTCACCGAGCAGGAGGATGTCGCGCTCGGCCATGGTGCATCGTACGCCGCCGGTGGCGA
>SKMG01000175.1 GCA_007121175.1 Trueperaceae bacterium
ACAACGCACCCCAACACCTCATCGGCGACTACGCCTACACCCTCTTCGATCACCACACCCACACCCTCTTCGCCGCCCGCGACCCCATGGGCATGCGCCCGCTGTACTACCACCACACCCCCCAACGCACCCTGCTCGCCAGCGAAGTCAAGCAACTCCTGGCCGCCCCTGGCGTCGAGGGGGCGCTCTTCGAGCCGATGGTGGCGGCGTTCCTGGCCGGTCCTTATGGGCGTGATGACTGGACGTTCTTTCAGAACATCTTGCGGCTGCCGCCCGGCCACGCCCTGAGCGCCAACGCTGAGGGCCTCAGAGTCTGGCGCACCTGGGAGCCCGATCCAGGGCGCGTGGAGCGGTACCCGCGCGAAGAGGACTATGCCGAACGTCTGCGCGACCTGTTCTTGAGGTCCGTGCACGACCGCCTGCGAGAGAAAGGGCCCCACGGCCTGCTGCTCAGCGGCGGGGTCGACTCCGGCAGCATCGCCGCGGCCGCCGGCTGGCTCGCCGAGCAGGGCCGCGTCGAACGAGTCCGCACCTACAGCTGGGCCTTTGACGAGTTGAGCGCCGGCGACGAGCGCCGCACCTCCCGACTCATCACCGACCGTTACGGCCTGCCGGCAGTGTCGGTGCCCGCCGATGACGCCTGGCCGCTGGCCGGCTACCCGGAGCACGGCCCCGACGCCGACGATCCGTTCGTGAATGTCTACCAGATGCTGATGGACCGCTCGCTGGCGATGGCGGCTGCCGATGGTGCCACGAGCGTCATGTCCGGCGACCGCGGCGATCCGCTGATCGGCGACGCGGTCTTCGACCATCTCGGCCCCGCACGCGCCGGGCGCCTCGGCCTCGTCGCGCGCGAACTTCGCGCCCATGCGGCCTGGCTCGGGCGCCCGCTGCCGGCGACCGTGCGCGGGCACCTGCTCCGCCCCGCGCTCGAGGACCTCGGGGTGCTGCGGCCGGCATTGCGAGACCCAACGCGCTCCGTGCCGCCCTACGTCGAAGCCGATTGGGCGCGGCGGGTTGGCTTGGTCGACATCATCGCGGCGGACACGGCGCGGCCGGCGGTCCGCGGGCATGCGCGCGCGGCCCGCTGGGCGCGGGCCCGACGTTTTCGCGGCTTGCTCGACCCCGTACCACAGGAGCGACGCCGTGCCCGTTTCGGACTATCGTTCGCCGACCCCTGGGCCGATCAGCGCGTGGTCGAGTTCGTCCTCGCCACGCCGCCCTCGATGGTGCAGCGCCCGAGCGAGATGAAGCGGCTCGCGCGGCTGGCCGTCACCGGACTGCTCCCGCCCGGCGTCGCCGGCATGCTCGGCAAGACCGAGCCGGTCGATCTCTTCAGCCGCGGCTGGTTCGATCGCGGGCGCCAGACCGTCCTCGAGCTCTTCACCGACATGCGCCTCGCGCAGCTCGGCTTCGTCGACGAGACCGCGCTCCGAGCCGCCTACGAGTCGGATCTCGCCGGGCGTCCGCCTAGGCACGATCTGTGGTGGGTGGTCTCGCTCGAGATGTGGCTTCGTTCACGGCACGGTTGAGGAGACGGTGCATGGATCACGGTTGCCCTTGCCTCGCATCGACTAGCATGCGTCTCTCGAGCAGCGAACTGGCTGCGATTCGAGAGATCCTGAGCGAGGAGGTGGAACATGAAGAGCTACGAGACTCCGACACTGGTATCGCTCGGCAGCGTCGCCGACCTGACCCAGACCGGCCTCACCCACTCTGGTGGCGACGCCAAGGGCGGCAGCGTGCTGCACTCCAACGGCAACTGACTGCCCCGCCTGAGTTGACATCACCGACGGCGGACAGGCCTCGAGCCTGTCCGCCGTATGCTGCACCCGCAGGGACCGCGGCGACTCGTAGACGAGGCCGCGCCGCGCCACAACGAGGCGGACGACGCCGGGCGTCCGGCGAGGCACGTCCTGTGGTGAGCGGTCTCGCTCGAGTGTGGCTTCGTTCACAGCGCGTCTGACGAATGTGTGCATCAGTCACGGCGCCTCATGCCGGCGCTCGGCTAGCATCAGTACACCGAAGCAGCGTCCCTGGCTGCCATTCGGGAATTCCGATCGAGGGAGGTGGAACATGAAGAGCTACGAGACTCCGAAGCTGGTCTCCCTCGGCACCGTCGCCGACCTGACCCAGACCGGCCTGACGAACCCCGGCCCCGATGCCAAGTCAGGCAGCGTGTTGTCGGAAGGCGTCTAGTCCGTTGCTGGCTCGCCGCTCGACGGTGGACGGGCCTCTCGGGGCCCGTCCGCCGTATGCTGCACCAACCCCCACCATGGTCTCCGACACCGCCACCCTCCGCTTCGTCGTCCTCCACCGCGGCGAGCCGCCTGAGTTCAAACCAGATCCCTGGGCGGCCCCGGCCGGCGCGAGGGTCGTGCAGCTCGCGCGCGCGATCGCGAGCAGCGACGGCTGGCGCGGACGCGACGCGGCGCTGGTGGTGCGCGCCGAACCGGTCCCGCTGATCGCCGCTCTGGGGCGCTTCGACGAGGCAACCGAGCGCTGGTTGGCGCTCGCCGCCCAGCAGCTCGCGACAATCCTGCCGCGCCTCGTGCTGCTCGATCACCGGGCCGTCGAGACCGCAGCGGCGCGGCTCGCGGCCGCGCTCTCGGAGCGGTACGGCCGCGAGGAGCTGCGCACCTTCCGCTACGCTGCGGTGCCGCGGGGCGGCCTGCTCGTGCTCGGAACCCTCGCCTACCTGCTCGATCTGCCCCGGGGCCGGATCGAGACGACGCCGGCCGACGGGAACGTGGAGCCGAGCGAGGCCGCCGAGCCGCCGCTGGTCCTCGTCGACGACATCGCCATCAGCGGGCTGCGACTGTCGCAGACCGTCGCGAGGCGCTCCGAGTCGCGGCTCGTCATCGCCACGCTGCACGCCCATCCCGAGCTGCGGACCGCCTTCCTCGCCGCGCACGACCGGGTGGAGGCGTTCGTTGCCGCGTTCGCCCTACGCGACCACGCGCCAGCGGCGTTGGGCGACGGTTATGACGGCTGGCTCGAGCGCTGGCGCGCACGCGCGGCCCCGGGCAGCCTGTGGATCGGTCAGCCCGACCACGTCGTCTACCCCTGGAACGAGCCCGACATGGG
>SKMG01000192.1 GCA_007121175.1 Trueperaceae bacterium
AGCGGACGCGGAGCCCGGGAAGCAGCGCGCGCCGTGAACCAGCGGTTGGCCGGGGCGCTGCTGCTGGCCGCTGGCCTCGTCATCCTGCTCGGCGGCCGCGGCGTCGTCGGCCTCGCGGCCGAGCTCATCTGGCTGGCCGGGCTGGGTGTGGCGGCTGTCGTGGCCTGGCGCACGCTCGCGCCGCGCGCGCCCCTATGGGTGCGCATCGTGCTGCACGCGATGCTCGCGATCGCGGCGGCGGCCACGACCACGCAGCTCTCGGGCCCGGCCTTCCTCGGCTTTGGAGCGCTCGCGTTCTGGCTCGTCTACCGCACCCCAACCCGCCAACGTCCTGTGACGCCCTGGGCGATCATCCCCACGGGCGTCCTGAGCACATTGGCGGCCGTCGCTGCAGTCGATGCGCTGCGTCCGCGCTGGGACGGCGGCGCGGTGTTCCTGCTCGGCATGACCGCCACGTTCACCGTCATCTACCTGCTGCCTCGTGAGCACGGCGGGGGTCGCTGGGCGCTCTGGCCGGCGCTCGCCTGGGCGCTGCTCACGGTACTGGCCAACGATCCCACCGGCGCCTTCACGCGCTGGTGGCTGCCGCTGACGCTGATCGGCATCGGCATCGCGGTGCTGGGCTGGGCGCGTCGGGCGCCGTGAGTGTCGGCCCCGCTCGCCCACCGCTCGGCACGGCTTGACCGCGAATGCTATGGGCCGGTAGAACCGGGGCATGATCGCGCTGCTCTCTCGACCACTGTTCTGGCTCGGGCTCGCCGTGGTGCTGGTGAGTGCCGGCGCCTATGCGGCCCTCTTGTGGCCGCGCCAGGCGAGCGCCGGGCCTCTCTCAAACGTCTCGGTCCAGGAGCTCGACGCCGCCGCCCGGCAAGGGGCCCTGGTGCTCGACGTGCGCGAGCCGTTCGAGTACGCCGAGGGCCGGGTGCCCGGCAGCGTGCTGGTCCCGCTGGCCACGGTGGCGTCGCGCGCCGGCGAGTTCGGCAAGGACGCCCCGGTGTACCTGGTGTGCCGCTCGGGCAACCGCTCGCTGGTGGCTGCCGAAGTGCTGGTGGCGGCCGGCTACCGCGATGTCCGCAATGTCACGGGAGGCATGCTCGCCTGGGAGGCGGTCGGTCTGCCGATCGAGCGCTGAGCCGGGCGTCGTGGCCTGGCTAGTTCAGCGCTCTGCCGTTCGCGAGGCGCCTGAGCGCCAGCGCGTCGCCGCCTCGGAGGCCAGTTCGACGAGTTCGTCGTCGACCTCGAGCAGTAGCTCGCGCAGCGTCTCGGCCCGCGCCTCGAGCAACGGTGCATAGGTTTCCTCGGTGAAGCCCTTGGCAACCGCCTCGGCGATCAGCCGCGGCCGCAGCGGTGTGATTCGCTCACTGGTGCGTGCGTAGTCGAGCACGATGGCATCTGCCTCCACACCCGCGGCCAGCAGCAGGAGCGCGCTGACCAGACCGGTGCGGTCCTTGCCGGCGGTGCAGTGCACGACCACCGGCCCGAGCCCCTCGGACAGCGCGCGCTCGAGGTGGCCGAAGACCGCTCGGTAGCCGTCGCGGGCGAGGCGCAGCGAGGCGCGGTAGTGGGTGCGCAGGTCGAAGGGGTCGCCTTCGACCCGGCCCTGCATCAGACCTTCGAGGACGGGCGCGAAGAGGTCGACGTGCACGACCTCGAAACGCGCGTCGCGCTCGAGCGGGTGGGGCTCCTCGTGGCGCTCGAGCTCGGTGCGCAAGTCGATCACGGTGCGTACGCCGCGGCCGGCGAGGGTCTCGACGTCGGCTGGAGTCACCGCCGTGAACGCGTCGGAGCGCCACACGCAGCCCGGGCGGGTGGGCACGCCGTGCACGGTCGGGAGGCCGCCGAGGTCGCGGGTGTTGACGGTGCCTTCGAGCTCGACGTCGAGGGGGGTGGCGGCGAAGTGCATGGGTGGTGCTCCCTGGCGCAGCGGGTCGGCCCGCGCAGGAGGCGATTCTACCGGCCCGGTGGTGCCCGGCGGGCGGTGACCACCGACGTGCGGGCCCCTGGCCCGCGACCGCACACGAGCCTTTCACCTCAGCGAGCGAGCGCGCCGGTAGGCTACGCCGATGAACCCGCTGCCTCGCTCTGCAGACCTGCGCCTCGTGACGCTGCTGTCGGTGCTGACGCTGCTGCTCGCTGCATGCGCTGCGAGCGGGCCGAACCGGCCGGGCCCGGCCGTGCCCGAACCAGACCTGGAGCAGCTGCACGCTCTGGTGAACGAGGCACGCGGCGACGACCGCCGCTGCGGCGATGAGTCGTTCCCGGCGGCCGAGCCGCTTGCGCTCCACGAAGACCTGATGCAAGCGGCGCAAGCGCATAGCGACGACATGCACGAGGGCGGCTTCCTCGACCACACCGGCTCCGATGGCAGTGGGGTCAGCGACAGGGTCGAGCGGACGGACTACGGCTGGTCGTCGCTCGGGGAGATCGTGGCCCGGGGCTACGGCACGCCGGAGGCGGTGATGGAGGCCTGGCTGGCGAGTCCCGCGCACTGTGGGATCATCATGCGCAGCGACTACACCGAGCTGGGCATGGGGGTCGCAGGCACGAGCTGGACGCAGGTCTTCGCGCGGCCTCGAGAGAGCGCGCCCTCCCGAGCGCTCTTGCATCTCTCGGAGTGAGAGCAGGCGGCGGCGCGCTCAGGCGCTCGGGAGGTCCACGACTCCTCCGGCCTCGGCGTCGGGCGCCTCGAAGAGGCTCGACAACACCGTCAGGTCGCCGCCACCGCGCTTCGCCGCGTACTGCGCCGCGTCGGCGCGCGCCATCAACTCCTCGATCGAGGGACGTCGCCCGGCTGCGCTGGTGCACACGCCCACGCTGGCGGTCACCGCGACGGATGCGCCGGCATGCTCGAAGGTGGTCGCGGCCACGGCCGAGCGCAGCCGTTCGGCCGCCGTGGTCGCGTCGTCTGCGCCGGTGGCGGGCAGGCACACCGCGAACTCTTCGCCGCCGTGACGCCCGAAGAGATCGCCCGGTCGCAGGCTACCGGCCACCGTGTCGGCGATGGCCCGCAGCAGTTCGTCGCCCGTGTGGTGCCCGTAGCCGTCGTTGACCTGCTTGAAGCCGTCGAGATCGAACAGGATGAC
>SKMG01000376.1 GCA_007121175.1 Trueperaceae bacterium
GACGTGCTGGACCAAGTAGTTGTGCTTGGTGATCGGCAGGGTGACGCCGGTGACGTCGGCCTCCTGGAAGGCGTCGGTGCCGATCAGGCTGCTCGGCACGTTGCCGGTCACGGCGACGACCGCGGACGAATCCATGTGGGCCGTGGCCAGGCCGGTGACGAGGTTGGTGGCGCCGGGGCCGCTGGTGGCGAAGCACACTCCGACCTTTCCGGAGGCGCGGTAGTAGGCGTCTGCAGCGTGCGCGCCGGCCTGCTCGTGACGCACCAGCACGTGCCGGATCGGCGAGTCGTAGAGCGCGTCGTAGACCGGCATGATCGCCCCGCCCGGATGTCCGAACACCGTCGTCACGCCATGACGCTCGAGCGCCTTGAGCAGCGCAGCGGCGCCGTTCACGAGGTCAAACCCATCATCGTCATCTCTCCTCCCGGTGGGTGCCGCGTCGGCGCCCCCAAAGCCCGCCTCAACGAATCGACCCCGCCTTGCGCTTTGTCAGCGAGGCGGGGTCGTAAGCGTGTTGACCGCGAGCGGTGAACCGGCTCTACCCCAGTGGCGCTAGAATCAGGGGTCGTACGTGCAGCAGTGCGCTGGTGCGAGTCTGCTGCCGGTTCATAGCTGGGCAGCATACGTGGTGCTACACTGGATGTCAACCGAGGTTCGTCGTGAGCGTGTCGTCTCCATCGGCGCTTGAGGGCAGAGGTCTGGGCGCCGCACCCCAATGGAGGTGCCGTCATCGAAACGCTGCGCGTGTCTGCAGGCTCCCGTCCCAACGCCGTCGCCGGCGCGATCGCGGCGCTGCTCAGGCAGGGCGGTGCGGTGGAGGTCCAGGCGATCGGCCCGCACGCTGTGAACCAAGCCGTGAAAGCGATCGCGGTCGCTCGGAGTTACCTCGAGCAGGATCACCTCGACCTCACCACTGCCCCGAGCTTCGTGAAGCTCGAGCTGCACTCGGAGGAGCGCACCGCCGTGCGCTTCGACGTCGTCGCGATCCCGCGGGAGGAGTCTGAGGGCGAGACCACCGAAGGGGTGTAAGGCCGCGGTGTAAACTGTCGTAGCGTGGCTCAGCACTGGCTCATAGAATCTGAGTATCATCGACTCACGTCGTGGCGCCGTCGATCGCGCGCTGCGACCTAAGCGTGCCGGGCGGCGGCAACGGCCTCACCGTCTGGCACGGTCACCGAACGAAAGGCCAACACATGTTTGAGAGCTACCTGATCATCGGTCTCATCGCCTTCGTCGGCTCCCTCGCCGTCCAGGGCTACCTTCGGAGCACCTACGGCACCTGGAGCAAACGGCCCAGCACCTCCGGGCTGACCGGCCAGGAGGTCGCCCAGGCGATCCTGCGTCACAACGGCCTCGCCGGCCAGGTGCGCGTGGTCGCGACCAAGGGCGAGCTCACCGACCACTACGACCCCGTCAAGAAGGTCGTCGCGCTCTCGAGCCACAACTACTCCCAGCCCAGCGTCGCGGCCGCTGCGGTGGCGGCGCACGAGGTCGGTCACGCGCTGCAGCACGCCAAGGGCTACGCGCCGCTGCGCTGGCGCAACGCGGTGTTGCCGGTCGCCCAGATCGGCAGCCAGTGGGGTCCGATGCTCGCCGTGTTCGGCCTCTTCCTCGGCTCGGTCGGCATGCTCAACATCGGTATCGCGCTGTTCGGCGCCGCGGTCCTCTTCCAGCTCATCACGCTGCCGGTCGAGTTCGACGCCTCGCGGCGAGCCCACGCCCAGATGCGCTCGCTCGGTATCGTCACGACCACCGACGAGGGCGGCGCACGGGCGGTGCTCAACGCCGCTGCGCTGACCTACGTGGCCGCGGCCGCGACCGCGATCATGTACCTGCTCTACTTCATCATGGCGAGCCGCCGCTGACCGAGCGGAGCCCGGCAGGCGACGGGCGGCCCGGGGCGAACGACGATCGGCCCCCGGCCGCCGACGCGCCGCGCGAACTGCTGCTGCGCCTGCTCGCCGAGGTGCGCAGCGGTGGCCGGCACCTGGCTCCGGCGCTCGACCGCGCGCTGCGCGAGCTCGAGCCGCGCGAGGCGCGCGCCTTCGTCACCGACGTCGCCTACGGCACGATGCGCCACGCCAGGCGTCTCGAGGCGGCGCTCGCTCCCCGCCTCTCGGCACCCGAGCGACTGCCGCAACGGGTGCGGCTGGCGCTGCTCGCCGGTGCCTACGAGCGATTGGTGCGCGGTACCCCCGCGCACGCCGCGGTGCATGCGTGGGTCGAAGTCGTCAAGCGCGGCCCGCCCCGAGAACGGCCGCTGGCGGGACTGGTGAACGCGGTGCTGCGCCGGCTCGACGAGGGCGACCTACCTTCGCCGCCGGGCGCTGCGAGCCTGCCGCCCTGGCTCTTCGCGCGCTTCGAAGCCGCTCTGGGCACCGAACACGCAGAGCGTGCCGCGGCCGGCATGCTCCAGAGCGAGCCGCTGTGGCTCAGCGCCAGCGACCCCGCCGCCGCCACCGAGCGTCTGCGCGCCGAGGGTGCCCTGGTCGAAGCCGGGCCGCTGCCGGGCAGCCTGCGGGTGCGCTCGCCGCTGCCGCTCGCGCGGCTCGCGGCGTACCGCGACGGTCTCGTGCAGCCCCAGAACCCCGCCTCGCTGGCGGTGGTGCGCGCCTGCGGCGATGTCGATGGCAGGCGCGTCCTCGACCTGTGCGGCGGCAGCGGCATCAAGGCGGTCGCGCTCGCGGCGGCCGGCGCCGACGTCACGAGCGTCGAGCGCGACGCCGGCAAACTGCGAGCCGGCGCCGCCAACGCCGAGCGGCTCGGCGTGCAGCTCCGGCAGCTCGCCTGGGACCTCCGCACGCCGCCGCCGCTGCCGCCCGCGCCGATCGTGCTGCTCGACGCCCCGTGCAGCGGCACCGGCACCTTGCGCGGCCACCCCGAGATCGCCAGCCGGCTCACGCCCGACGCCGTGTCGCGGCTCGCCGAGCTGCAGCGGCACCTCCTCGATAGCGCCGTGGCCTGCCTCGAGCCCGGCGGGCGGCTGGTCTACGCGGTCTGCACGCTGACGCCCGAGGAGGGGCCGCAACAGGTGGAGGCGCTGCTGGCCCGCCAGAGCGACCTGCGGGC
>SKMG01000138.1 GCA_007121175.1 Trueperaceae bacterium
AAGAACGAGCTGTAGATGGCGACGATGGGCTTCTCGCCGCGCAGCGCCAGGCCGGCGGCGCTGGTGACCGCGACATCCTCGGCGATGCCGACGTCGAGGTAGCGCTCGGGATGCTCGCGGGAGTAGCGCACCAGGCCGCTGCCCTCGCGCATGGCTGGCGTGATGACCCAGATGCGGTCGTCGGCCTCTGCGAGCGCGCAGGCGCTGTCGCCGAAGGCGTCCGACCACTGGTAGCCCTTGCCGGCCGCGGCGGGCTCGAGGCGGTCGAAGGTGGACGCACCGTGCCAGGTGATCGGATCGGCCTCGGCCACCTCGTAGCCCTTGCCCTTGCGGGTGACGATGTGCAGCATGGTGGGGCCGTCGAGCTCGCGGATGTTCCGCAGGTAGTAGACCAGCTGCTCGACGTCGTGCCCGTCGATCGGCCCGACGTAACGCACGCCCATCGCCAGGAACGGGTTGTTCGAGGCCGGGTCGAAGAAGCGCCTCGCCGCGGTCTTGGCGCGGCTGCCGAACTCGGCCAGCGGGCTCCACAGGTCGCCGAGCGCCTCCTTGCCGCTGCGCTCGGCCCGCTGGAACCACGGCTGCACCTGCAGCTGCCGCATGAAGGTGTTGATCGCTCCGACGTTCTCGCTGATCGACATCTCGTTGTCGTTCAGGACGATCGTCATGCGCGGCTTGACGTGCCCGATCTGGTTGAGCGCCGCCAACGCGATGCCTCCGGTGAGGGCGCCGTCGCCGATCACAGCGGTCACGTCGTACGGCTCTTCTCGGGCGTCGCGTGCCAGCGCCATGCCGAAGGCTGCGGCCAGGCTGGTGCTGGCGTGCCCGACGGTGAGCGCATCGTGCTCGGATTCGCTGCTGGTGGTGAAGCCCGCGAGGCCGCCGTGGCGTCGGATGCTGCGCATGCGGTCGCGGCGTCCGGTCAGGATCTTGTGGCCGTAGGTCTGGTGCCCGACGTCCCATACCACCCGGTCACGGGCGGTGTCGTAGACGTGATGGAGCGCGACTGTGAGTTCGACCACGCCGAGACTCGAAGCCAGGTGGCCACCGGTCTCCGAGCAGACGTCGATGATCTCGTCGCGCAGCTCTGCGGCGAGCAGCCGCAACTGCTCCAGCCTCAGGCGCGCGACGTCTTGCGGCTTAGTGATGTGGTCGAGCACGCCCACGTACGACCCCCTCCGAGCGGCATCCGCGTCGACAGCGTAGCAGTCGCGCTGCATGTGCCTTGGTGACGTAGACCAATGTCTGCCGGCCCGTAACCGCGAGGGCCGCTCGACCGCGACGCCCGAGCGCCCGTCGCCCGCCGCTCGAGTGGGACTGCAGCGCGTCCTCAGCCGCCGCGCGAGCGTCCCGGCGGCACGCTACGGCTGCGCTCGCAGGACGTTGGTATCGACTAAGTACCAGCCGTTCTCGTGGCGCACCGTGCCGACGTAGGGCGAGAACCACATGGTGCGCGACAACTCGTCGGACACCCCGCCGTCATCGTCGTACTGCCGTACGGTGCGGTCGATGACGAACACGTCGTAGCTCTGACCCGCGACGGTGACCGGCCGCCGGTCGATCACGGTGTAGGCGTACTCGACCGGGACGGTGATGCGGCGCAGCCCGGGCGCGGCGCTCGGGTAGTGCTGGTCGGCCACGGTGTCTGCCCGCCACGTCAGACCGACACGCAACTCCGACTCGGCCGGGAGCTCGCGGATCGGTGGGTCGAAGTCGATGGTCGCGCCCGGACGCGTCTGGCGCCGCAGGAAGACGCCATCGTCGCGAAACTGTCGGTAGTGACGCACGTCTTGACCACCGCCGAAGAGCCGGAACGCGATCCAGACCTCGCCGTCTATCACGGCCGGACCCTCGACGGTCTCGACGTAGCGGATGCCGTCCAAGGCCGCGCCGTCTCGCACGTACTCCCAGCGTGCTCCGGTCTGGCGCGGGTAGAACGATACCGGTTCGGTGAGCTGCTGCACTTCGAGGCGTGGCGCCTCGACGGTCGGGGCGCACGCAGCGAGTGCAGCGGCGACGATGGTGATCCACAAGCAGGCCCGGGACATGCGCCACGATACCGCGCATCGGTGCGCGCTCGCTGCGAAATCCGCGGCTGTCAACCGCCCTCGGCGTGCGTGCCGATGTCGCGCCGGAAGTGGGCGTCGGGGAAGCCGATGCGTTCCACCGCAAGGTAGGCGCGCTGGACTGCCTCTTGGCGCGTCGCGCCCAGCCCCACGACGTTGAGCACCCGGCCGCCGGCGCTGGTGATCGCTGTTCCGTCGCGGCGGGTGCCGGCGTGGAACAGCAGCACGTCATCGCCGAGGTGCTCAGGCAGATCGAGCGGCGTCCCCGTGCGGGGCGCCTCGGGATAACCAGGCGCGGCCAGCACCACGCAGGCGGCGGCGCCGGGCCGCCAGCGCAGCTCGAGCCCCGCGAGGTCGCCGCGGGCGGCGGAGAAGAGCAGCTGGTAGAGGTCGGTCTCGAGCAGCGGCACGAGCGCCTGGATCTCGGGGTCGCCGAAGCGCACGTTGTACTCCAGCACCAGCGGACCGCGCTCGGTGAGCATCAGACCGACGAAGAGGGTCCCGACGAAGGGTGTTCCCTCGTCGCGCAGGCCGCTCAAGGTGGGCAGGACGGCGCCCCGCATCAGCGCCTCGAGGCCTTCGGCGTCGAGCAGCTCCACCGGCGCGACCGCCCCCATCCCGCCAGTCATCGGGCCACGGTCGCCGTCGAGCGCCTGCTTGTAGTCCTGCGCGAGGCGCATCGGCAGCGCGCGCTGGCCGTCGCACACCACCAGCAACGACACCTCACGCCCCTCGAGCAGCTCCTCGAGCAGCACCTCCTCCTCGCCGGCCTCGAAGGCCGCGGTGAGCGCCGCTTCCGCCGTGGCCAGATCGAGGGCGATCGTCACGCCCTTGCCGCCGGCCAGCCCCGAGCGCTTGACCACGATCGGCGCACCGAGCACGCGCAGGTGCTCGAGCGCGCTGGCCGCGTCGCGAAAGGCGACGGCATGAGCGGTGGGGATGCCGTGACGGAGCATGAACGCCTTCGCCTCGGCCTTCGAGGCCTCGAGCCGCG
>SKMG01000033.1 GCA_007121175.1 Trueperaceae bacterium
CGCGGCTGCGGTCTGGGGTGCCGGCGCTGGCGGGGTCTGGGGCGCTGGAGACGGCGCTACGGCCGGCTCACCGCTGGAGCGCGCGGCGGGCATCCGAGCGTCGGGTCGCAGCAGCAGCCACGCGCCGATCACGATCAGCAGCAGCGGGACCGCCCAGCCGCCGCCGGTGGCCGGCCCGATCACCGCGAGCAGCGCGAGCACGCCAGCGGGGAAGATGGCCCAGGGCTGCGGGTGACGCGGCAGCCGGGTCAGCACGAAGAAGGTACCTGCCAGGCCGAGGAGGAACACCGATCCGCCCGTGCCGCCGCCGCGGGACATGCCGTCGACCAGCGCGGTGGCCGCCAGGGAGAAGAGCGCGCCGGCAGGGATCACCGCCCACCACTTCTCGGGATCCTCGCGGTAGAGGAAGGCGAACACCAGGCCGATCGAGCCGAGGAAGGCGAAGCCGCCGAGCGAGCCGGGAGCGATCGCGGCGATCGCGAGGCCGGCCAGCGGGTAGACCGCCAGCCGCCAGGGGCGAGATCCGCTTCGGCGGGCATGCACGTGGGCGAAGTAGGCGGCCCCGCCGAAGAGCGCCGCGCCCGGAAGCCCGCGAGGACCGCCGAACCAGCCCAGCGTGCTGAACAGGCCGAGCACGCCGAGCGCGATGAGTACCAGCCCTGGGACGAGACGGCGGCGGTCGATGGAGTCGAGGTCGAGTTCGAAGGACATGGCGGACCTCCTTTGGTCGTCACAGCCTAGGATCGAGCACGATCCCAGCGCATCGGCCGACGGACGGTCGCGCCGCTGGTCCCGATGGTGGAGCGGTCCTCCCCCACATGGCGGAGGCGGCCCGCCGGTCGTGCCGGGTAGGCTGGTGCGGGAGACCCCATGAACCGCGACCCCGCCATGCCTGCCCGCGTTCGCGTGTTGCTCGTCGACGACCACACCGTGGTGCGGCGCGGGCTGCGCCTGGTGTTCGAGCTGGAGGAGGACCTCGAGGTGGTCGGTGAGGCCGCCGACGGCCGCGAGGCACTCGACAGGGTCGCCGAGCTGCAGCCCGACGTCGTCGTGATGGATCTCTTGATGCCCGTCATGAACGGCGTCGAGGCGACCAGGGCGATCCGCGCACGGCATCCGGAGGTCGAGGTAGTGGCGCTCACCTCCGTGCTCGAGGACCGCATGGTGGTCGATGCCGTCGAGGCTGGAGCCGCCGGTTACCTGCTGAAGGAGACACGGCCTGACGAGCTGTTCGAGGCCGTGCGCGCCGCCGCTCGCGGCGAGGTGCGGCTCGATCCCCGTGCCCAGGCGCGGTTGATGCGCGAGCTGCGGCGTCCGACGGCGTCGGCACCGGCTCGCGAGGTGCTCACCGAGCGCGAGGCCGAGGTCTTGCAGCTCCTCGCGCGCGGCGCGACCAACAAGGCGATCGCGCAATCGCTCGGTGTCGGGGAGGCCACGGTCAAGAGCCACGTCTCGTCCGTGCTCGGGAAGCTCGGTCTCAAGAGCCGCACGCAGGCCGCACTGCACGCTCTGCGTGAGGGGTGGGTGACGCGTGAACCATGAGCGCGAGACGGCGGTTCCCGTCTCGCAGCGGCTCTCGCTCCGTCTGACGCTGCTGCTCCTCGGGGTGGTGGCGGTCCTGGCGCTCACCACTGCGGTGCTGCTGTGGCGTGGTCTCGACGCGCTGCTGCTGGCCCCCGAGGGGAGCGCCGCGGTGCTCGCGGACGTCGACCCGGAGGCGGTCGGGGCGGTGGTGCGCACCACCCTCATCAACCTCGCTGTGGTGGTGGCGGTGACGGTGATCGCCGCCGCGGCGTTCTCGCGCGCTCTGCTCGCGGACCCCATCGCGCAGTTGACTGCCGCCACGCGTGCGCTGGCCGCCGGCGACCGCGGCGTGCGGCTGCCGGTCCGCGATCGCTCCGAGCTCGGCGAGTTGGCGACGGCCTTCAATGCGATGGCAGAGGCGCTCACCGAGGCCCAGCAGAGCCTCGAGACGCGGGTGGCGGCCCGCACGGCCGAGCTCCGGGCGCTGCTCGAGCTCTCGAACACGATCGCGGTCACCACCGAGCTGCAGCCGCTCCTGGCCGCGGTGCTCGACCGGCTCGACGAGGCCGGCACCACCGTGGGCGCCGAGGTCTGGGAGCTCGGTCCCGACGGGGTCTGCGTGCGGCTGGTAGGCCGTGGCGGCGGCCTGCCCGACACGCCGCCGCTCGCTGGTGCGCAACCCGTCGCCGGCGAGCTGCTCACGCTGCCGCTGAGGGTTCGCGAGCGCACGGTGGGCGTGCTGCGTGCTCGGGCTCCGGAGCGCGCGTCCTGGAGTGAAGAGCGGCTCCGGCTGGCGGTCGGCGTCGCTGCGCAGGCGGCGGTGGCCATCGAGAACGTACGCCTCTACGAGCGGGTCCGCGACGAGGCGACCGACGAGGCCCGCCGGCACCTGGCGCGCGAGCTGCACGATTCGGTCTCGCAGGCGATCTACGCCATCGTGCTGACCACCCACGCAGCGCAGCGGCGTGCCGAGCGAGACCCCAGCAAGGCGCGCGAGGCGCTCGACACCGTCATCGAACTGGCCGAGGCGGCCCTGGCCGAGATGCGGGCGCTGATCTTCGAGCTGCGTCCAGAGGCGCTGGCGGAGGTCGGTCTCGTGGGCGCGCTGCACCGGCAGCTCGACGGCCTCGAGCTGCGCCATGGCCTGGCGACCTCGCGGGAGTTGCACGACGAGCCGAACATACCGTTCGCCAGCAAACAAGTGCTGCTGCGGGTGGTGCAGGAGGCGCTGCACAACGTCGTCAAGCACGCGCGCGCCACCAGCGTGCGGGTCAGCGCTCGCGAGGAAGGTGGGCGCCTGCACCTGCAGGTCAGCGACGACGGCATCGGCTTCGACCTCGACGCCTCCTTCCCCGGGCATCTCGGACACACCTCGATGCGCGAGCGGCTCGCCGCCCTGGGAGGCCACCTGCGGCTCGCGAGCGCGCCCGGAGCCGGCACCACCGTCTCGCTCGACGTGTCGCTCGCGAGCGGGGTCGCTCCGGCCGCGGGCGAGGGCGGCCCGGCCGGGAGC
>SKMG01000238.1 GCA_007121175.1 Trueperaceae bacterium
CCGGGTGACGACCGCGTGCCGCTCACCACGCGACCGATGAAGCTGCTGCAAGGCTACGTCTGGCATCCGCGCGAGCTGGAGGTCGACCTCGCGGACTACCTCCCGAGCACCCTCGAGCCGGACATCCACGTGCTCTGGGACCCGCTCCCGGCAGCCCCCTTCACCTTCTTCGACGACGGCACCCTCGCCGCCACGCAGCAGGTCTACCAGCTGACGGTGATGCGCTACGTCGAGGCCAGCGAGGACCCGGCGGCGCTGCTGCCATGGCTGTCCGAGACGCTGCAGGCGGCCCTCGAGCGGAGCCCGGCCGGCGTCGGCTGGCAGGTGATGGCCGACCTACGCGAGCTCGGCTAGGGCCGGCGCCGGCTCGGCGTCAGTAGCGGAAGATCGCTGCCACGCCCGTCTCGGTCGGCATGCGCTCCGCCGGCACGACCACCACCTCGCCCTTGGTGCGCAGCACCGCCTCGGCCAGGTCGTCGAGCAGATCGTCGGCATCCGGGTGCACGGCGCTGCCGGGCTCGATCTCGCCCGACGCGGCTCCGATCCTGCCGGGCTCGTGCCGGTCGGCCTCGACCAGCAAGGTCTCCACGCGACCCTCGATGGCCGCTCGAGCCACCGGCTCGACCTGGTCCGCGCCCAGGTCGCGAGCGCGCGCGCTGCCGTAGCGATCGACGAGCTCGGCGAGGCGACCGACATAGAGCGGCTCGAGCACCTCCCAGGCCTTCTCGCGCAGCGTGTCGGCGTCGAACGCCAGCGGGTTGCCCTCGATGCCTTCAGCGAGCAAGAAGGGGTTGTGGCTCAGGTCGCGGAAGTGCGCGTGGTACTCGGGCAGTGCGGCTAGGAGCAGGGGCAAGCCCGACGGCCGCGACAGGTGCTCGATCACCTGCCTGTCAACCGCGCGGAAGAAGCGCTCCATGTCGACGTCGACCTCTTCGTCCTTGCCGCCATGACCGTGATGCATAGCCCGAGTCCCGGGGCCTTCGCCGCCTCCGACGCGGCCGCCCTTCATGCCATACGACGCCACCGTCAGGTGCGGGTCGGTCAGCTCGTCACCGAGCAACTCCTTGATCGTCAGCGTGACGCCTTCGAGTTCGATCGGATCGAGGACGTAGCGGTTCCCCTCGAAGAGTCGCGCCTCGTGACGGGTGAGCCCGAGCACCTGGAACCGGTCCGCCGACTGCAGCGAGCGCAGCAGCGGCTTGATGTAGAAGCTGTCGCTGACCACGACCCGGTCGATCACCGGCCGCTGCAGGTCGAGCACCTCGAAGCGCTCGGGCGACGCCAGTACCGCCAGGCCGTCGGTTCTGTGTATCCAGAAATCGCGATCGCCCGCTAAGGCACCGAAGCGCTCGAGCAGCGGCTCCGCATGCGGCCCCGGGAAGGCCTGCTCGAGCCGCTCCTCGAGGTCGCGCACCAGGTTGCGGTAGCGGATCGGATCCTGGGCATTGTCGGGCGAGTGCCGGTGCGTGCGCTGGTAGAGCGACACGCAGGGCGGCTCTTGCAGGTTCAGCAGCTCGAGCAATCGTTCGTGCGTGAAGTGACGCATGAGGCCTCCTCGGCGCGGCGTGCGCTCGCTGGACCGCCGGTGCGCCCTCGCTGACCCGGCTCGGCGACGCGCACGTGCGCCGCCGAGCGCGGTGCGGCGGCCCTTCGCCACTCGATGGTACGACCGCGGCGCTGCCACGGCCGTCGCCAGACGCGCTCGCCGCGTAACGAGATCGGCGCCCGAGCGCCGAACGCTAGGAGCGGTACGGACGTCCTCAACCCCACGGCAGCGTCGGTCCATCACGGGCGACGCCCGCTCGGCGCTACGACGCTCACACTGCGGGGCGGGCTCCGGCGTCGGGTGCGGCCACGATGTGCACGTCGCGCTGAGGATAGGGGATGCTGATCCCTTCCGCATCGAAGCGCTGCTTGACCGCCTTGGTGATTTCGAAGCGCGTCGGGAACAGATCGGCGGGCAGCGTCCAAAAGCGGCACAAGATGTCGACCGAGTCGTCGCCGAGACCCTCGACCGCCACCATCGGCGCGGGCTCGGCCAGCACCCGCGGCTCGGCCCCGAGTACGGCGTCGATCGCGTGCACCGCGCGGTCGATGTCGTCGTCATAGCCGATGCCGAAGGTGATGTCGACCCGCCGGCGCTCAGCCTGCGAGAAGTTCTGCACCGCGCTGCTCCACACCGTCCCGTTCGGCACGTACACCACCACGCCCTCGAAGCTGCGCAGCTTGGTGACGAACAGGCCGATCTCTTCGACGACGCCGGCCGTGCCGTTCATCATCACGGCGTCGCCGACCTTGTGCCGTGCCGTTCATCATCACGGCGTCGCCGACCTTGTAAGGCCGCAGCAGCAACACCAGGATCCCGGCCGCGACATTTCCGAGCGCGCCCTGGAGAGACAGGCCGACGGCCAGACCGGCGGCGCCGATCAGGGCCACGAAGCTGGTGGTCTGGACGCCGAAGCGGTCGAGCACCGCGATCACCGTGAGAACCACAACCAGCGCCCGCAGCAGCCGGCCGGCGAGCGTGGCCAAGGTGAGGTCGACACGCGGATGACGGGCCGTCAGCGTCCGGACCAGGCGCTCGAGGTACGCCGCGAGCGCCCAGCCCACAGCCAGGGTCACGGCGGCCGCGAGCACGTTCAACGCCAACGCGACCAGCGGGTCGAGGACGTCGGGGCTGGTGATCATCGCACCTCCCTCGGCCCCGGGCGCCTAGCGCGGCGAGGGCCCGATGAAGCGGGTCTCCGAGGGGTAGACGTAGCCCTGACGGCGAGCCAGGAGCTCACGGTAGCGCTCGTCCTCGCCGTGCTCGGCTACCGCCCGCAGATCGGCGGTCTCGCGCCGGATCGCCTCGAGATCCGCCTCCAGGCGGGCGATCTCGGCCTCGGCGTAGAACACGCGCTGGATCTCGACCACCACGAGGCCGGCGACCTGGATGCTTCCCAAGAGACACAGCGCCACGAGCACCGCGTTGATCCCCCGCGCGATGCGCACCGGCCGCGCCGGGTCGGCGCCGACCAGAGCTTCCTCATCTTCCAGTACCGGCGACACCGGAGCGACCCGATTGGCTCCCTGGGGGCGGAGGGCTTCGGACGCCGGTGGCGTCAACGGGCGCAGGTCGAACGGCGCGAGCGAGCGGCTCACGGGTCGACCTCGTTGAGCGCCAGCGCCTGCCGCAGGAAGCGAGCTGCGTCCTCGGGTGGGGTCGGGTTGACGTAGGCGCCGCTCGCCCAGTCGAAGCCGGCCTGGCGCGTGAGCCGCGGCAACACCTCGAGGTGCCAGTGGTAATGGGCGTCGCCGTTATGCGGCCGGGTGTGCAGGATCATGTTGGTCGGTGGGTGGTCGAGTGCAGCGTTCAGTGCGCGGGTCAGCGTCTGTAACAGCTCGGCGAGCAGCGGCAGTCGGTTTGCGGCGACCTCCGCGAACGCGCTCTGGTGCGCCCGCGGCACGATCCAGGTCTCGAACGGGGTCTTGGCGGCGTACGGCGCCAGCGCCACGAAGTCGGCGTTCGCGCTCACGATCCGCTCCCGCTGCCGCAGCTCCGCGGCGAGGACGTCGCAGAACAGGCAGGTACCCGTGACCTGGTAGTGCGTCGCCGCTGCGGTCGCCTCCTCCTCCACCCAGCGATTGCGTACCGGCACGGCCAGCACCTGCCCGTGCGGATGATCGACGAGGGCGCCCGCGGCGCGGCCGGTGGTGCGGGTCATCTGCACGTGGAGGATGGACGGGTCGTCGGCTAGGTGCACGAGTCGGTCACGGTACAGCCGGAGCACATCGGTCAAGTGGGCCGTCGGCATGCGATCGAGCGTCATCCCGGGGTCGCGATGCTCGATGAGGAGCTCGTGCCGGCCGCACGCCTGCATCCAGCGGTACGGACCCTCGACCTGCTCGTCGACCGGACGCGCGACGAAGGGCGTACCGGGCGCCGGGAGCACGCGAGCGCGCCAGTCCGGGCCGTTGGCCGGCGCTGCGCTCGGCCGCAACGCCTGGATCTCGGGCGGCAGCGCCTCCTCGTTGCCGGGTGCGTACGGCGACGGCCCGACTGGCGGCGCGACGCTACCGAAGTCGGAGCGCTCGAGGCCTCGTTCCGGGAGGATCAGAACCCAGGCTGGGCCGAAGGGATCCTTTCGCAGCACCGCCATGCTGCAGTCTACGAGAGCCGGTGCCAGCCCAGGCGTGACCTTCGTCAAAGCCGGCTCGGGCGCGCCGCAGGCCGCGCGCAGTGCACCAGCGAACGCGATATCGTCTTGCACCCGAATGCGCGGCCCGCTAACGTACGGACTGGGCGCACTTGACATGGACGACTACGTAGCGAGCGCTCGGATCCTGATCGTCGACGATGAACGGGTCAACACCTTGCTGTTGAGCCGGATCCTCTCGGCGGCCGGCTGTGTCCACGTCGAGGCGTTCGACGAGCCCGAAGAGGCTTTGGCCCGGTTCGCCGAGGCACGCTCGAGCGACGAGCCCTTCGACCTCGTCTGCACCGACCTGCACATGCCACGCCTCGGCGGCGTCGAGCTGATCGAGCAGATCCGGGAGGCAACCCGCGACGACGATGAGTTCTTGCCGCTGCTCGTCATCACCGCTGACCTGAGCGCCGAGGCGGAACAGGACTGCCTCGCGCGCGGTGCCAGCGACTTCGTCACCAAGCCGTTCAAGGCCACCCAGATCCGTCTGCGTGTCACCAACCTGCTCAAGACGCGCTTCTATCAGCGTCGGCTCAGCCAGCACAACGCCGGCCTCGAGGCCGCCGTCAGGGAGCGCACGGCAGAGCTCGAGGCCGCCTGGCAGGACGTACTCGAGCGGCTCGCCACAGCCGCCGAGTATCGCGACGTCATCACCGCTCAGCACACCCAGCGCGTGGGGCGACTGTCCGCGCTGCTCGCCGAGGAGCTCGGCTGCGACCGCGCGACGACCGAGCTCATCGGTCGCGCTGCGCCGCTGCACGACGTCGGCAAGATCGCGATCCCGGACCGTATCCTGCTGAAGCCCGGACCCTTGAGCGAGCTCGAGTACCGCCACATGCAGCAACACGTCGACGCGGGCTCGCGCCTGCTGTCGCGCGGCCGCTCCCGACTGCTGGCCTTCGCCGAAACGATCGCCCGAACCCATCACGAACGCTGGGACGGCAGCGGCTACCCCCACGGACTCCAGGGCGACGCCATACCCTTAGCCGGACAGATCGTCGCCGTGGCTGACGTGTTCGACACGCTGGTGAGCGAACGCCCCTACAAGCCCGCCTGGTCGCTGTCCCGCGCCCTCGACGAAATGCGCCGGCTGAGCGGCACGGCGTTCGCGCCGAGGCTGGTCGACGCCTTGTTCGCGGTGCTCGACGCGCACCCCGAGCTGATCGCCGAGGTCGAGCGGGGCTCCGTCCATGGGCCGCCTACCGGCGAGCGGCCACCGCTCGAGACCGACGACTGAACGCCGCGGCTCCGCTCCGTGGCTTCGACCACGCTCCGCGCGAGTCCCAAAGGCGAAGCTGACGCATGTCGCGCCTCTTCGAACCGCTGACGCTCCGAGAGCTCACCCTGCGCAACCGCATCGCGATGTCGCCGATGTGCACCTACTCGTGCGAGGCGCGCGACGGCCAGGCGAGCGACTGGCACTTGCAGCACCTAGCATCACGAGCCGCGGGCGGCCTGGGCCTCGTGCTGAGCGAAGCCGTGGCGGTCGCAGCGGGCGGACGCATCAGCCCCGAGGATCTGGGGCTCTACGATGACGAGCAGGTGGCACCCTTGCGCCGTATCGCGAAGGCGGTGCGAGCGGAGGGCGCGGCGTTCGGCGTTCAGCTCGCGCACGCCGGCCGCAAGGCGGGCTGCTACCGGCCCTGGGATCCGCGCCGGGGTGTCGTTGGAGGCGCCGACGGCGGCTGGCCCGACGATGTGATCGGTCCCACTGCGGCGCCCTTCGGCGACGCGAACGCAACCCCGCGTGCACTGGACGGGGACGGCATCGCCAGCGTGGTGAGGGCCTTCGCAGCCGCTGCCGCCCGCGCTGACGCCGCAAGCGCCGACGTCCTCGAGATCCACGCCGCCCACGGTTACCTGCTGCACACGTTCCTGTCGCCGCTCACGAATGCGCGCGACGACGGTTACGGCGGCGACGAGCGTGACCGAGCGCGGCTGCTGCACGAGGTGGTCGACGCGGTGCGCACCACCTGGCCAGAGGAGAAGCCGCTGTTCGTGCGCCTCTCGGCCTCCGACTGGGTAGCCGGTGGCTGGGACGTCGACGCGACGGTGAGGCTCTCACGCTCACTGGCCGATCGCGGCGTCGACCTCATCGACTGTTCGGCCGGCGGCGCGGTACCCGGCGTTCAGATCGATGCGCATCCGAACTACCAGGTGGCCTTCGCCGAGCGGGTGCGACGCGAAGCCGGCGTGGCCAGCGGAGCGGTTGGCGCCATCGCCGACCCGCTCCAGGCCGAGGCCATCGTGGCCGAGGGCCGTGCCGACCTCGTGCTCCTGGGTAAGGCGCTGCTCAGGCAACCGTACTGGCCGATCGCGGCGGCGAAGGCGCTCGGCGCCGCGCCGCCCTGGCCGCGGCAGTACGCCTGGGCGGTCGGCTGACGCGCCTCGGCAGCGACTGCGGGCCCTGGCTCTACTGGGCCCTCGTGCCATCGGCACGCTCCTAGGCCGGCTCGAACAGGCCGGGTTGGGCCAGTCCCCTCTCCAGCGCGGGCAGCGCAGTCACCTCTCGAAAGGCGAGGCCGGAGCGCGCCAGCGCCGCGAGCGCCGGCTTGGTGATCGTCGGCGCGGCCAGCACCCCACGCACTGGCTCACCGCTCAGCTCGCGTACGCGCGTCACGTAGCGCGTCAGCTGGTGCACGGCCTCCTGCGTCGCCTTGGCGCGCTTGAGCTCCACCACGACGAGGCTCCCGCCGGCGTCGCGAGCGAACAGGTCGATGCCGCCGACGTCGGTCGGCAGTTCCCAGTCGAGGACGGTGAGGCCGGGTTCGATGAGCTCCGGCTGGCGCGCGAGAGCGCGCTGCATCTCCGCCTCGCTGCCCATCAGGACGAAGCCCGAGGGCTCGCGCAGTTCGATCGCTTGCACCAGCGCCGTCTCGAAGAAGACGATCCGCACGTACTCTTCGGGATTGCGACGCTCGGCGAGCAGCACCGGCTGTCCCTCGTCGAAACCGATCCAGAGGTCGTCGGTCTGCGGCTGCCAGTTCACGGGCTTCACACCCTTGTAACCGTGCACCTGCAGGCTGCCGTCAGCCTTGAGCATGACGACGTACTCGCCCGCATCGGCGACGCTCGCAGCGCGACCGTGGTACACGACCTCGCACTCGGCGACCACCTGCAGCAGTTCGCGACCGTTGCGCAGGCGTGTCCCCAAGAACTCGACGAGCTCGGCAGGAGAAGGATGCAGCCGTTGGGCGCGGAGCACGGCCCGAGTGTACCGCCGGCCCGCCCGGGCGGCGGCCCCGCGCCGGGCCGCCCGGGGCCGCGGGAACGCCAGCAGCGGCGATCGCACCGTGAGCAGCGGTTCGGCGCACGGTTCGGCCCTCGGCGGCGCCGACGGTACACTTGCAGGCATGGGATACCTGGGAGCGCACGTGTCCACCGCCGGCGGCGTCGCCCGGGCCTTCGAGCGCGCTGCCGCGATCGGCTGCGACGCCTTGCAGGTCTTCGTGAAGAACGCCAATGCGTGGCGGGCGAAGCCGCTCGAGGCGACGACCGTCGACGCTTTCGCCGCTGCCCGCGCGGTGACGCCCGGTCGTGACGTGGCTGCCCCGCTGCCAGTCATCGCGCATGCGTCGTACCTGATCAACCTAGCCAGCCCGCTGGCCGAGACCGCCGAACGCTCGCGCGAGGCACTGTTAGACGAGTTACGACGGTGCGACTCGCTCGGCGTCGACGCACTGGTGGTCCACCCCGGCGCCCATGTGGGCAGCGGTCCGGACGCCGGGCTCGACGCCGTCGCGCGGGCATTGGACGACGTCTTCGCACGCCATCCCGACGGTCGCACGCGGCTGCTGCTGGAGAACACCGCCGGCCAGGGAACCGTGCTCGGCGCGGATCTCGCGCATCATACGCGGGTGCTACGTAGCGTCGCGGCGCCCGAGCGGCTCGGGGTCTGCCTCGACACCTGTCACGCCTTCGCTGCCGGGGTCGATCTGCGCAAGCCAGACGGTTACGAAGCCTTCATCGAGGTGGCCGATGCTGCGGTCGGACTCGCACGCATCATGGCCTGGCACCTCAACGATTCGCGCTTCCCACTCGGCTCGCGCAAAGATCGCCACGCGAACGTCGGAGCGGGCGAACTCGGCGCCGCAGCCTTCCTACCACTGCTCGTCGACCCACGCTTCGAACGCGTACCGATGGTGCTGGAGACGCCGCTGGGCGATGACGACCAGGGTCACGCGCGCGATCTGGTCACGCTACGCGAGCTGCTCTCACCGCAACCGAGCGCGACGTGATGCTGCGGCGGCTGCGTGCCGAGCCGGTGATGGACCCGGCCCAGAGCGAGGCGTTCAGCCGCCGGTCGAGCGCGGCGGACGTCGGCCCGAACGCCCCTACGGTGCCGCTCCTGCTGGGACTGCTGCGGATGCAACAGGCGCGACTCGATCATGCCAGGTCGCGAGCTCAGGCCCGCCGGCAGCTCAGGCGAGCCGGCAGTCAGGCGAAGCGGCCGTACTGCCCGCGGTGATAGGCGAGGGGCGGCAGATCGGTCAGATTCGTCAGCTCGATCTGGCCGACGTACAGCGTATGGTCTCCGACCGGAACGCGCTCGACCACCGTGCACGCGATGTGCGCCAGGGCACCACGGATGAGCGGTAGCTCGCCGAACTCCACGAACGGCCCCTCGGAGAGCTCACGTGATCTGCCGGCGAAGTGCTCGGATAGGTGGCGCTGGTCTTCACTCAGGATGCTGACTCCGAAGCGGGTCACTCGCTCGAGATAGCCGTGTGCCCGCGCCCGCCGGGCTATGGCGATGCCGATCAGCGGGGGATCGAGCGACAGTGAGCTGAATGCGCTGACGGTGATGCCGTGAACCGTCTCTCCGTCGCGCATGGTCACCACCGTGACACCGGAACACCAGCGGCCGAGGGTCTCGCGGAACTCGAAGGGATCGATGGGCATGTCGAGGACTCCAAGCCGCGCTCTGGGAAGGAGCGGGCGCCGAAAACCATTCATGCACGACCTGGCCAGCCGAAACATGGGGTGGCCGACATTGGTACGACACAAGTCGGGGAGCGGGCGCACCACCGGACGGTCGCGGGCGGCGCCGCATCGCATGCGTGGCTCGGGTTCAGCGACCATCTCCAACGACGCTGTGGCGTCTGCGTGGCCGCTCGAGCGGGCGACTCGTATCATCGGCGAGACGGCTCCTCACATCGCGAACCGTCGGGACGGGAGTGAGCGTTGGCCAGGCTCCACCTGCTGGGCACGGGAGGCGCGGCGACTGATGGTCGCAGGACCACGACCATGTTGGCAGTCGACGTGTCGTCCGACGTGCTGTTGATCGACTGCGGCGCTGACGCAGCGCAGCGCCTCTGTGCGCACGACCTCGATCCGACACGGCTCAGCGCGCTGATCATCACGCACGAGCACGCCGATCACGTCGGCGGATTCCCTTTGTTGATGGAACGCTTGTGGCTGGCCGGCCGACAAGAGCCGCTCGATGTATACGGCATCGAGCCGGCGATCGCTCAGGTACGGCGCGTCCACGATGCTTTCGACGTGAGCGCTTGGCCCGACTATCCCGGCGTTCGGTTCCACCCGGTTTCCTTGGAGGAAGGCGCTTCGGTGCTATCGACTGGTGCGCTGCGTGTGTCGGCCAGTCCGGGCTTGCACTCCGTTCCGTGCATCGGGCTCCGGATCGAAGACCTCGGCGGCGGCGGGGTGTTGGCCTACTCGAGCGACACCGCCTACGAACCCGCGATCGTGCGGCTCGCACGTCACGCCGACGTGCTGGTGCACGAAGCTACCGACACTCCCCCCTACCACAGCCGTGTCGAAGACGCTGCGCGAGTGGCGAACGAAGCACGAGCGAAGGCCCTGGTATTGGTGCACCTGCCGCCAGGCTTCGACGACGCCGCAGGCGAGCGCCGGGCTCGGGGCGCCTTCGGCCCGGTGACGATCGGACGAGATGGTGTCAGCCTCGTATTCTGACGACGCTCGGCACAACCGATGCCGCGAGTTGGGGCGATCGGTGTGCGCGGCGTCTTCGGGCACGCGGCATCGTGCATCATGACGGTACATGAGAGCCTCGCTCTGCGCGCGCGAGCCACCGCAGAGACGCAGGAAGGACCAGCGATGTTCGAGCTACCGAAGTTCAGACCAGGTCTCATAACACGCCTGGCACTGCCGTGCCTGACGCTCTTCGCTATCCTGATCGTTGCTGCGGCGTGCGGGTCTGGGCCCGAGCGCACCCCATTGGGGCCCCCTGGCAGTGTCGAGATCGAGGTGACGGTGATCGGCGCTGGGAGCGTCCAGGCGCCCGACTTCTCCTTCAGCTGCCACTCGAACTGCAGCCTGCTCGTCGAGGAGGGCGATCGCGTCACCCTCGATGCGGCTCCCGGCGGGGGCAACCACCTGGTCGTGTGGGACGCCCCGTGCGGCCCCTTCGACGAAGCCTGTACCTGGACCGCGACTGAGCGCCAGCGCGTCTCGGTCACCTTCGCACCGCACGTGCTGCAGTTCCGGATCGACGGCGACGGCGACGGGCGTTTCGAGATCAACGACGGCACCGATATCACCGAGTGCCGCGAGTCGTGCGGCATCGGTCTGCAAGGACCGCGAAGCGTGGCAATCACCTACTTCGGTGAAGGCAACGGCACGACGACCGTCGGGCCTTGGACGGGCGCCTGCGAGGGAGAGACGCCCAACTACTGCATCGTCAACATCAGCGGCCTGGTTACGGTGGGCACGAGCTGGTCGAAGCCGCCGACCACGACTGAGCCGGTCAACGTCACGATCATCCAAAGCACCGGCGGCACCATCACCGCGGACCCCACCGGCCCCTACGAACGAGGCGACACCGTCACCTTCACCGCCACCCCCAACACCAACTACCAACACACCGCCTGGGGCGACGCCTGCAACGCCACCCCCGCAGGCCAACCCTGCCAACTCACCCTCGAAACAGACACCACCGTCAGCGCCACCTTCACGGCCGACCCGCAACCCCAACCCGTCAACGTCACGATCATCCAAAGCGACGGCGGCACCATCACCGCGGACCCCACCGGCCCCTACGAACGAGGCGACACCGTCACCTTCACCGCCACCCCCGACACCAACTACCAACACACCGCCTGGGGCGACGCCTGCAACGCCACCCCCGCAGGCCAACCCTGCCAACTCACCCTCGAAACAGACACCACCGTCAGCGCCAC
>SKMG01000207.1 GCA_007121175.1 Trueperaceae bacterium
CGCCTCGCGCTCGAACGGGGCGACACCGATGCAGCCGCCGGCGAGCTGTCGCGGGCTCGCTCGGCGCGCGCGCGGATCAACGCGGGTCCGGGGACCTGGCACGACGCGCAGGGCAAGGACCCCAACGCGCTGGCTTGGACGCGGCTCTTGGCCGCCGAGTGCGATTGTGCCCTGGCTTCCTCGCGTCGCGACGACGCCCGCGCCGCTGCGGCCGAGGCACTCCGGATCGCCGCGCGCAGCGAGCAGGAGCCGGCGGGGACGATGGCGCTGATGATTACGGCGAGCGTGCTGGACGCGGAGGATGACGCGCGCGCGGCGCGCGGACTGGTGGCGTACGTCCGGCGCCACCCGGCCACGCCGTTCGAGGCGTTGCGGGCCGCCGAGCGGCTCGAGGCCGGTTGGGTTGCACAGCGATCTAGCATGGGCGAGCCCGTGCCAACTGAAGGCCGCCCCGCGCTACGCCAGCTCGATGAGGTCATCGAGGAAGCGTCACGGCAGCTCTGAACGATGGCTCCTCTCCCGGCTCGTGGGGTCATCGAAGGGCGCGCCACGAACCAGCGCCGCGCGCAGTTGACGCAGGTGCGTCAGCTCGTGAGCGGCGAAGTAGCTGACTTGTTGCGTGAGGGTCAGGCGACCGAACTCGCGGTGGCGGCCGGTGCGCCACCACGCCTCGGGCGGCGCCGACCGCAGCGTCACGAGCACCACCCGGCGTAGCGCCACGTACTCGTCCAACAGTGCCTCGGTGGAGGTTGGCCGCTCGCCCTCGTTCCACGACCAGAGCATGTGCGCGTCGAGGTCAGGGTCGTCTTGCACCAGGATTCGCTCGACCCGCTGCTCGAGCAGGCTCTGAGCGTCGCGCAGGTGAGCGATCACCTCGTGTGGCGAGAAGGTATGTGGTGCTGGTCGCTGGTTCAGGAGGTGCTCCGGCACGCGCGAGATCAGCGTCCGCAGCTTCTCCGCCGTACGCGCCAGGACGGTGAGGCACGAGCGGGCGTCATACCGATCGAACCACCACACGGCCCGCTGCACCAGGAACGTCGCCTCGTCGGCACCGCAGTGCGCGCAGGCATCGAAGCCGGCTCCCTCGGCCTCGACGTGACCGCAGCGACGACAGACGAGCGGGTCGGCGACGTCCGAGAGCATCGGCACCTCGCCTACCGCATACAGCTCCGTTCCGCGACGCAGCGGCGCCGCCAGCGGCTCGAGCAGCGGGTCTTCGGAGAAGGCGAGGGCGAGCCGCTCGAGCTCATCGAGCAGCGCTGCGCTGCCGGGTGCCGCAGGTGGTCGCTCGTCGGCAGCGCGTAGGACGCGCGCCAGCGCCGCGGCCCGCAAGAGCTTGGCCACGTTGTACCGGTTGTCGCCCTCGACGCGTGCGGCCAGCGAGAGCAGCGATGCCGGGTCCAGCAGACCCGCGGCCTCATCGGTCAGAAGCCGGCGCTCGTCGGCCGACGTCACGGCGATACCGTCCGCGCCGCGACCGTACTGCACGGCCGCGGTCGGTCGGGAGCGTGACTGCGCGCGCTGGATGCCATGGCGACCTCCTGGAGCCGAGCGGAGTGCACACGGTAGCAGACGACGGTGCCCGAGCGCCATTCGCCAGCGGCGTCGCAGGCCGGTCGTCGAGCGGCGGCCAGCGGCTGGGCGGGGTCATCGACAGCATGCGGTTCACACGATAGCGAAGCGAGCGTTCGCCAGGCGTTCTTCGTCCGGAGATGCCCCCTAGGCCGCCGCCTCGAGCTCGCTCTCGATGTAGTCGAGCAGCTCCTGCAAGCCGGTCAGAACGCGGTCGGCCCCGCGCAGCTCCTCGGCCGGGAAGGTGGTGGCGAGCGCGTACACGCGCATGCCGGCGGCACGGGCTGCCTCGACGCCGGCGAGCGAGTCCTCGACCACCGCGCAGCGCTCGGCTTCCACAGCGAGCCGGGCCGCGGCCTCGAGGAAGATGTCGGGGGCGGGCTTGCCGTTGACGATCTGATCACCCGTGACGATCTGGTCGAAGAGCGCGGCGAGGCCATGGGGGACGAGGCGGCTCATGGCGAGCTCGCGCGCGGTCGTGGTCGCGAGCGCGAGCTTCACACCGAGCCGGCGCAGGCGCTCGAGCACCTCGCGGGCCAACGGGAAGGGGCGGATCGCGCCTGCCTCGACCAGGGCGCGCTTCCCCTCGGTATAGCTTTCGAGGAAGGCGTCGAAGGCTGCATCGCCGTCGAACCGCGGCGACAGGTGACCGCGGAAGAAGGAAGGCGGGCGCCCGCACACGGCTCGCAGTGTCGCAGCGTCGCACTCGACGCCGCGGTCCGACAGGAGCTGCTGGAGCAACCCCAGGAACGGCCGCTCGCTATCGATGAGCACGCCATCCATGTCGAAGATGAACGCCGCTGGCCGATCCTTCACGCCCATGGCCTCACGAGCTCCTGGCTGCACACCATCACGTCTCCTGTCCGATGCCGGCGTCGCCATCGTGATCCGCCGCCGGCCTCGCGAGCAACACGTCCGACGCCCGGGACATCCCCCGAGACGGCGGCGAGGCCATCGAGCCTCGACCCACCAGGCTACCGAGGCAGGCGTAGTCACGCGTCCCGTTCCGCGACCGTCAGCCAGCGTGAGAGGCGCGGGCGGCGCCGGACCGCCGCCGGTGCAGGCGCTACAGCAGCCCGAGTCCGCGGGCGTGCTCGAGCGCCTCGAGGCGCGTTCGCGCGCCGAGCTTGCCGTAGAGGTTCTTGACGTGGAACCGCACCGTGTTCTCGCTCACGCCGAGACCAGCAGCGATCCGTCGGTACGTGCCGCCGCGAGCCAGCTCGGCCAGGATCTCGCGCTCGCGTTCGGTGAGGCTCTGCAGCAGCGGCTCGCGCGAGCCGCTCGTGGCGAGCCGAGCTCGGACGTCGGCTGGAAAAGCGATCAGCAGCCGCCGGGCGTAGGGTATGCCCAGGCGCTCGAGCAGCGCCGCGCACCGTTCGCCCGCCTCGACGAACACCCGCACGAAGCCTTCCGGCTCGGCCAACGCCACCGCACGCCGCAGCGCGAGCTGCGCCTCGA
>SKMG01000014.1 GCA_007121175.1 Trueperaceae bacterium
CGGCGAGGCCGGGCGAGATCTCGTCGAGCGCACCTGCGGCCGACGACGCAGCCGATACCGAGGCATCGGCGGTAGCGGACGCGGCGGCAGGCAGCGCCTCGGTCAGGCGGACGAGCGCTGCCGGCGCGAGTCCGCCGAACGGCCCTCTGGCCCACGCCAGCAGGCTGATGCCGTGCATGCCGAGGCCCACGCGGACCGCGTGGTAGAGGTCGCGCACCTCAGGGCGCTCGAAGAAGCCGCGCCCCTGGCGCAGCACGCCCGGCACGCCGGCGCGGCCGAGGGCCGCGAGCGCCTGACCGAGCGCCACCCGCGAGCGGGCCAACAGCGCCATGCTCGCGTAGGGGACGCCGCTCTCGTGCCACGCTCGCAGGCGCAGCGCCAGAGCGTCGGCCTCGACCTCCCGCAGCTCGGCGAGCGACCGCTCCTCGTCGCGCCACCACAGGCACTCGACGACGCCGGCGACCGCGGCCTGCGGACCGGCGGCCTCCACCGGGATCGCCTCCTGCGGCTCGATGCCCAGACCGTGCTCGGCCAGCGTGGCGCTGAGACGGTTGAGGAAGCGGCAGACGTTGCGGGCGTGGCGGCGCGTCAGCACCAGCGGCGGCGCCAGTTCTCCGGTCGCGGCCGCCGCCCGGGCGGCCCGGCGGAACACGTCGACGTCGGCGTGACGGAATCCGTAGATCGACTGCTTGGGGTCGCCCACGACCTCGACCCGGGCACCCTGCGCCTCCAGCCCCTCGAACAGCGCTCCTTGCAGCGGGTTCACGTCCTGGTACTCGTCGACCAGCAGCACTGGGAAGCGCGCGACGATGCGCCGCGCGAGCGACGGCGACGACACCAGGCGCAGGCCTTCGCGCTCGACTTCGGCCGGCGCCAGCAGCGCCGGGCCGATCCGCCCCCGGTAGCGTGCGTAGGCGTCCTGGAAGAGCTCGGTGAGGTCAGCAGCGTGCGCATCGGCAGCTCGGAGGTCGCGAAAGAGGGACCGGTCCCGGAACAGATCGCCCAGCCATGGTCCGGCGCGACCGCTGAGACGCTGCACCGCGCGATGGGCGGGGTGCGCCGGGTTCGCAGCCAGCAGCAGGAGGCCCTCGCACTCCTCCTCGAACATCGCCTCGGCCTCCCACTCCGCCAGCATGCGGAAGTCGGGATCGAGACCGAGTGCGGGTGCCACTAAGCGCAAGGCGCCGATCAGGTAGCCGTGCACGGTCGTCAGCTGAGTGCTCGGCAGTTCCCGGGCTGCGAGCTCGAAGCGCTCCCGACGCGCTGGATCGAGCCGCTCGAGGTCTTCGAAGTAGGTGCCCTCGCGCAGCATCTCCTGGAGGCCGTGGGACAGGCGCTCGCGCAGCTCCTCCGAGGCGCTCCTGGTGTAGGAGATGCCTGCGATGCGGCGCAACGGCACGCCCTCCGCCACCAGCTGCAGGTAGCGGCGCACCAGGCTGGTGGTCTTGCCGGTGCCGGCGGAGGCGATGCGTACCCTCATCGCGCTCGACCGATCCGGCAGATGTCGGCCACGGCGCAGTCGCGGCAGTGGTGGCCTGCGACGACGTCCAGCGGTGCCTGGCGGTACGCGCGCCAGCGGGCGTCCAAGCGCTCCCACGCCTGGTCGAGCCGCGTCCGGTCGCGGGGGAGCTCGAACGGCCGCTCGGTGAGCGTGAGCCGCTCGCCGAGCAGCGGCCAGACGTCGATCGCCACCTGCGTGATACCGGCCCTCGGGTGCCGCAGCAGCTGGCGGGCTGCGATCAGCTCGTTCCAGCGGCGGCCCGCATCGAGGCTGCTCGCGCCGTCCTCGCTCGGCAGCGTGAACCGCACCAGGCGAGCGAGCGTCCCATCCCGATCGACTCCGTCGACGCGCGCCGCGGCGCCTTCCCGACGCAGCGGGATCCGCAGGCCCAGACGCAGCCGGCAGAGGATCTCAGCGTGCCGCTCCAGCCACGGCCCGGCCTCCGGGTAGGCCGTGGCGAGCGCCTCGAGCGATCGGACGTCGAGGCGCTCGAGCTCGAGGAGGCGCCGGCGGAGGGCGGCCGGCAGCGAGCGCCGCGCGACGACCGGACCGTGAGCCAGATCGTCCTCCCCCACTAGGTGCTCGGCCCAGATCCGGAAGCGGCAGGGGGCGCTGCGGCGCAGGCCCTCCACCGACGGGGCGCCCACCTCGCCGGGCGCGGACCCGGAGAGCGGCCGGAACGGCGCTCGCCGCTCGTGCTCGAGCGAGGACCCGGCCGGCAGCTCCGGCGGCGGCTCGGCGCCGGCCATCAGGACCGGGTCGAGCCGTCGCGGGCCGCTGCGGTCACCGGTGGCCGCGGTCACCACCAGGTATGGCGCTCGGCTGGTGAGCTCGGCCAGCCGAGCCGCCTCCTGGTCGCGCTGACGTCGAGGTAGGCCCGCGCCGCCGTCGGCTGTGGCGGGCCGGGTTGCGGCGGCCAGCACCGAGGTGGTGAGCGCGTCCCACGGGAGCCGCACGTCCTCGGGCAGGAAGTAGTCCTCGCGTGCGCCGACGGTGAACGCCCCGGCGGTGGCGCCGACGAGGTATGCGCGCTCGAAGCGGCGGCCGCTCGCCCGGTCGGCGTCGAGCAGTGCGACGCCCGCCGGGTGCCGCCTCGCGATGCGAGCATCGCGCAGCAGCGCCGACCACCAGTCGATAGCACCCTCGTCTCCACCGAGCCGCACGGCTGCCTGCGCGGCCGCCAGGAGCAGCTCGCGGACGCCGGCATCGATGGTCGCAGGTCGACGACGCCTGGCCTCGGCCAAGGCGAGGTCGACCAGCCGCTGGCTCCAGCTGGACAGGTCTCCGCCGGGCGCGAGCGCCGCTCGCCAGGCCTCCCAGCGCGCTTCGAGCGCGTGCGCGCGCGCCAGTGCCGAGATGGCTTCGGCGCCTGCGACGTGGCGCTGCCGTGCCAGCTGCGCCAGCGGCACCAGCTCGGTAACCGCCAGCAGTCGCCTGGGCGTCGGATGGGTGGGCAGCGCCAGCAGGTCGATCAGGAGCTCGCCGGGGAGCGTCTGGGCGAGGCTGCGCGGGGCCTCGTCGACCAGCGGGACGCCGTGCTCGTCAGCGAGCATCAGCAGCGTCGCGGCCGCCTCCGGTGCTGCGATCACCGCCAGGGCGCGGGGCTCCACGCCGCGCTCGAGATCGCGGCCGAGCGCCCGCAGCACCCAGCGAGCCTCCTCCACCTCGTTGGCGAAGCGGTACGCCGCGCGAGCGGCGGGAGCAGCCTCGGGCAGCGTCATGTCAGCGGTCCAGCCGGCGGGGGCTACCGGCAGGCTCACGTGCACCTCGAGCGTCTCGCCCAAGGTGCGCCACCACATCAGCTCGAGCGGCACCAGCTCGCGGAAGCCGTCGACGACGACCACGTCGAGCTCACTGCGCACCGCACCCTCCTGGACCGCCGCGAGTGCCAGGGCGCGGACGTCATCGTAGTCGACGCGCTCGGCCAAACGGTGCTGGTAGGCCTCGAAGACCTCGGCGAGGCGTTCGGCCTCGAGGGCGTCGGCGCGCTCGCCGAGCGCTACCCGCCGCGCCAGCCGTCGCACGTCGTCGGGACACAGCGCGTGACGCTTCGCCTCCGCGACCGCGGCTGCGAAGAGACGCGCCTCGCCAGGCGACGCGGGCCGGCCAGCGACTTCGCGGATCGCCTCCGCCACCAGCACCAGCCGCTCGGTGCCCACCACCAGCGGCCGCAGCCGCCGCGCATCGGACAGCAGCCGGTACGCGAGCTGTTGAGAGCTCAGCACCTCGACGCCCAGCAGCGGGCCGGACTCCACCAGCCGCGCATAGGCAGCGGCGCGCTGCTGCGGCAGGGTCACCCAGGCGACGCGCCGGCCGGCCGCGGCGGCGTCGCGGGCGAGCTCGACGAAGTGCCTGGTGCGGCCCGAGCCGGGCGGTCCGACGACGAGGCGGGCGCCCACGCGGCCCGTCTCGCTCAGGGTCGCGGCGCGCTGGCCGCCTCGATACGCGCCGCGGCGAGCTGTCGCGCCAGCTCCGCGCCGTCGTGCACAGGCAGCTCGCAGCTACCCGCGCGGCATACGTAGGCCGTGGCGCGCGGCGCCCGACGCTGGGCGAACCACGGCACGGTGCGCGGCAGCGACGAGTCTTCGTCGGGGATCCGGCCGACCACGGCGTGATCGGGCGCCTCGCGGTCTGCGACGTGCAGCAGCGCGCTGGTGGCCGCGTCTCCCGGTGGACCGGCGACGATCACCTCGACCGGCGGGGCCGCGAGCCGGTCGCGAACGCTCAGCAGCGACGCCACCGCGGTGGGCGCGCGCTGCGACAGCGGCTCGATGCCGCGCAGCGCCCCACGCGCCCGCTCGGCGCGCTCGGCATCGCCCGTCCAGGCGGCCACCGACGCCAGCAGCTCGGCGGCCAGCCCATACTCGGACGGGGTCGGTCCGTCGAAGGTCGATCGTGGACGCACCACCAGCGCCTCACCGTCGTGCGGCGTCGTGAAGAAGCCGCCCTCGCCGTCGGCGAAGTCGCGCTCGACGACGTCAGCCAGCACGAAGGCGCGGTCGAGGAAGCGCGCGGCTCCGGTCGAGCGGTGCAGCGCCAGGGCCGCCAGGCCGTAGGCGGCGGCGTCCTCGAGCAGGGCGGGGGCGGCGACGCTCGGTGCCTCTTCCGGGGCTGCACCCGCCGCCCCGGCTACGTGGCGCAGGCGCTCGCCGTCGTGAGCGCGCTCCCACAGCGCGTCGGCGCACTGCACGGCGGCAGCCCGGGCCTCGGCCGCGGCGCCCTCGGGCAGCCAAGGGGCGGCCTCCACCAGGCCACGCACCATCAGCGCATTCCAGGACGTGACCACCTTGTCGTCGGTCGCCGGGGGCACGCGCTCTCGCCGGACCCTCACCAGGGACTGGCGCACCCGCGCCACGCGCGTGGCGCTGCGTGCCGGGTCGCTGGCATCCGGGCCCAGGGCCGCGACGACCTCTGGGCTGTCGAGACCTCGCCAGACCGGCACCGAACGTCCCTCGACCTGGCCGACTTCGCCGATGCCGAACAGCGCCGCGGCGAGCGCAGCGTCGCTCGCATCGGGCAGCGCGAGCTCCAGCTCGCGGGGGGTGAAGGTGGCGAAGCGTCCCTCTTCGCCCTCACTGTCGGCGTCTTGCGAGGCCGCGAAGGTGGGCCCACCGAGCCGCATGTCGTCGAGCGCCCAGCGGAGCACGCCGAGCGCCGCGGCCTGCAGCCGATCGTCGTCGAAGCGTGCACCAGCGCGGGCGAGCAACGGCAGCAGCAGAGCATTGTCGTAGAGCATCTTCTCGAAGTGTGGCACCACCCACGCCTCGTCGACCGCGTAGCGCGCGAATCCGCCGAGCAGCTGGTCGTGGATGCCGGCGTCGGTCATGCGCCGCAGCGTCTGGTGGACCATCGTGCCTGCGTCGGGTCGACCCTCGTCGAGCCGTCCCGGGCGCTCGAGCAGCCAGCGCAAGGCGGTGTGCGGCGGGAACTTCGGGGCCCCGCCGAAGCCGCCGTATCGCTCGTCGAAGCCAGCGCGCAGCGCCGCGAGGGAGACGTCACCGACCTCGTCGCCGGGCACCGGGCCCTCGAGGCCCCCGGCGAGGTTGCCGAGGTGCTCGGTGATCTCGCTCGCCGAGCGCACCACTTCATCGCGCCGCTCGCTCCAGGCAGCGTGGAGGGCTCGCAGCAGCCGGGCGAAACCGGGCCGGCCGAAACGATCCTCTCGCGGGAAGTAGGTGCCTGCGAACCAGGGCCGCCCGTCCGGCGTGGTGAGCACCGTCATCGGCCAGCCGCCGCTGCCGGTGAGGGCCTGCACGGCGCTCATGTACACGGCGTCGACGTCGGGCCGCTCCTCGCGGTCGACCTTGACGCTCACGAAGTGCGCGTTCATCAGCTCGGCGATGTCTGGGTCGTCGAACGACTCGTGCGACATCACGTGGCACCAGTGGCAGGCGGCGTAGCCGATCGACACGAGCACCGGGACGTCGCGCTCACGCGCCTCGGCGAACGCCTGCTCGCCCCACGGTTGCCAGGCGACGCTCTGGTGCGCGTGCTGCCGCAGGTAGGGGCTGGCCGCGTCGGCAAGGGCATTCGCTCGCTGGGTCATGGCCGACGATACACACGCCCGTAGACTGCGGCATGGACTTGGCCGACGTGCGCCGTGACTACGCGAACCCGCCGCTGCACGAAGACGATCTGCTCGACGATCCGCTCGAGCAGCTCGGTCGCTGGCTGGTAGAGGCGAGTCGCGCGGGCGCGCTGGAGCCCAACGCGATGTCGCTCGCCACCATCGGGCCGAGCGGCGCGCCCGCGACGAGGATGGTCCTGCTGCGCGGTCTGGAGGGCGGGGCGGCGGTGTTCTACACGAACCTGACCAGCCCCAAGGCGCTCGACCTCGAGCGCGATCCGCGCTGTGCGCTGCTGTGGTGGTGGCCGCCGAGCGAGCGGCAGGTACGGCTCGAGGGACGCGCCGCGCGCGTGCCGCGCGAGACGGCCGCCGCTTACTTCGCCAGCCGCCCGCGCGCGAGCCAGCTCGCCGCCTGGGCGTCGCCGCAGAGCCGTCCCCTCCCCGAGCGGGCAGCGCTCGAAGCGCGCCTGCGTGCGGTTGCAGCGCGCTTCGAGGGGCGCGACGTGCCGCTGCCGCCCCACTGGGGCGGCTTCGCGGTCACGCCGCAGCGGCTGGAGTTCTGGCAGGGCAGGTCCGCCCGACTCCACGACCGTTTCGAGTACCGGCAGGGCGGCGACCGCTGGCATCTGGGCCGCCTCGCGCCCTAGTCGATCGAGTCCCGATCGAGCTCCTCGAGGGCGGGGATGCGCTCGGGGTAGAGGCGCACGTTGGCGACCGCGACGTAGCGATCGAGCGCCTGCTCGGCGCGCTCGGCGCGCAGCTCCCGCTCGAGCTGGTCGCGGACCTCGTCGAACGTCCGCTGGCGGGCCTCCTCGCGGCTGTCGACCACCAGCAGGTGGTAGCCGAACTGCGTCTCGATCGGTCCGGTGAGCTCGCCGATCTCGGCGCTGAACGCTGCCTCGTCGAATGCTGGCACGGTCGCGCCTTGCGGCAAGCAGCCGAGATCGCCGCCACGCGCGGCAGAGCCAGGATCGATCGACTCCTCGCGGGCGACCTCGGCGAAGTCCGCTCCCTCGCGCAGCGACTCGGCGATCGTCTCGGCCTGCTCGAGGTCCTCGACCAGGATGTGGCGAACGCAGGCCTCCGCGGGTACCACGAAGCGCTCCCGGGCGCCCCGATAGGCGACCCGGAGCTCGTCCTCGCCGATCACGACGCCGCTGCGAATCGCCTCGAACGCCAGCTGCACGAGCTCGGACTCCGTGACCAGTTCGCGCAGCTGGGCCTCGTCCCTGAAGCCCGCCTCCACGAGCAAGGTCTCGAAGTCGCGCTGATCGGCTTCGGCGGTCGCGCGCACGTCCGCCACGATCTCGTCGATGCGCGACTCGTCGACGGCCAGATCGCGCGTCCGTGCGTAGTCGAGCAGCACCAGCTCGGTCGCACGCTGCTCGAGGAAGTTCGGCAGGAATGGGTAGAGTTGCTCGAACACCTCGGGCGTGAATGGCAGCCCTTGGCTCGCGGCAACGCCGCGCACCGCGATCTCGAAGCGGTCGATGACGAAGCTGGCGCGCTCGCGCGTGCCGCCGAGCTCGATCAGAACGGGGTCGGTGGCCTGCGCCGAGGCGCTGGCCGGTAGCAGGAGGGCGACGGCGGCAAGGAGCGCCAGGTACGGCGAACGGCGGTGGGGAGAACGGATCATGTGCCAGGCTACCACCGGCTTCTACCGCCGCGCGTCGGCCCCCGAAGGCGGCACGATCGGCAGCTCGAAGCGCCGCTGGCGGCGGCTCAGGCGGCGGGGCCGTCGGCCGAGCCCTCTGCCACGGCCCGTAGCTGCTCGTAGAGCCGCCGCTGCTCGCTGCTCGGCCGCTCGGGGATCATCACCCGCACCTCGACCAGTGCATCTCCGCGGCCGCCGCCCTTGCGGTGCCAGCCGCGCTCGCGCAGCCGCAGCTTGCGCCCGGTCTGCGTGGCCGGCGGCAGCGTCATGTCGACCGCTCCATCGAGGGTGGGGACGCGCACGCTGCCGCCGAGCGCTGCGGTGTAGTCGGGCACGTCGGCGCGCACCTGCACGTCGTCGCCCTCGAGGCGGAAGCGTGGATCCGGCCGGTGGCGGACCACCAGCAGGAGGTCACCCCCGCCCGGTGCCTGATCGCGCAGCCGGAGGCGCGCGCCGTCGCGCACACCGGCGGGTACGGTCACGTCGAGCGAGGTGTCACCGACGCGCAACGTACGCACGCCGCCGCGGAACGCCTCTTCGAGCGACAGCTCGAGGGCCGCCTCCACCCGGCGCGGCGCACGGGGCGGCACGCGCGGCCCGGCTTGGGTCGTGAAGCGAACCGTCCGGCGACCGCCGAGATCGGGTCGGCCGCCGATGTCCGCGAAGTCGCCAGCGCCGGCGAAGCCGCCGAAGCCGCCGCCGAAGAGGCTCTGGAAGAAGTCGCTGAAGCCTGCGGCGTCGTCGGGATCCACGCCCTGGTACCCACCCTGAGCGAATGGCGGCGGGCCGGAGGCGCTGCCGTACTGGTCGTAGAAGCGGCGCTTCTCGGGATCGCTGAGCACCGTGTAGGCCTCGTTGACCTCCTTGAAGCGCTCCTCGGCGCCGGGGTCGTTCGGGTTGCGATCCGGGTGGTGCTTGGCGGCGAGCTTGCGGAACGCACTTCGGACGTCCCGCTCGCTCGCCTCGCGAGGCACTCCTAGGATCTCGTAGTAGTCCTTGAAGCTCGCCAACGTCGCTCCCCCGTGTCCGGGCCTGCCGGCTCGGCTAGGCTTGCTCGACCACCACGACGCGTGCAGGCCGGACCAGCCGCTCACCGCGGAGGAAGCCCGTCTCGAACACCTCGGCGATCGCTCCCGGTTGCAGTCCCTCGCCGGCGGGCACCACGGCCATCGCCTCGTGGTGAGACGGATCGAACTCGTCGCCCACCGCGCCGACCGGCTTGACGCCGATGCTCTCCAGCGAGCGTTCGAGCGAGTCGCGCACGGCTCGCACACCAGGCACGATGCTGGCGGCCTCGCCGACCTCGGCCGCGCGCAGGGCACGACCGAGGTCGTCGTAGACGTCGAGTACCGGCAGGACGGCGGCGTCGATGCCGGCCTCGCGGGCGCGATCGAGTTCACCCCGCTGGCGGCGGCGCGTGTTCTCGAGATCCGCGCGCGCCCGCAGCATCTTGTCGAGGCAGGCCTGGTAGTCGGACTCGAGCGCAGCGAGCCGCTCGCTCACCGCGCGCAGCTCGCTCCGTAGGATGTCGATCTCCTCGTGCTCGTCCGGCCCGGTCTCGGGCGCCTCGGGCTGCGGCGCCTCATGGTCGCGGCCGTCGAACTGCTCTTCATCGTTGACGCGCCGTTCGTCGCTCATGGCGCTCACGAGCTCGAGGGCTTGAAGTCAGCGTCGATGACGTCGTCGTCCGTCGCCTCAGCAGCCTCCGGCCGCGGCTGCTGATCCTCGGCAGCCGCCGCCTGGCTCGCGGTCGTGGCCTGCATGAACGCTTGCAGTGTCTGGGCCAGGCTCTGGGCCTTGGCCTCGAGCTGGTCCTTCGGCGCGTTGGCGTCGAGCGCGCTCTTCGCCTCGTCGATCGCCTGCTGCAGCGGCTGCTTCTGGTCTTCGCTGGCCTGCTGCGCTTCGTCGAGCGCCTTGCTCGCCTGCAGCCGCAACGAGTCGAGCTGGTTGCGGGCCTCGGCGCCCTCGCGGCGGACCCGGTCCTCCTCGGCGTGCCGCTCGGCGTCCTTGACCATGCTGTCCACCTCTTCCTCGGCCAGCGTGGTGGTGTTCTGGATGGTGATCGAGGCGGCCTTGCCGGTCGACTTCTCCTTGGCGGAGACGTTCAGCACGCCGTTGGCGTCGATGTCGTAGGTGATCTCGATCTGCGGCGCTCCGGCCGGCATCGGGGGCAGGCCCTCGAGCTTGAAACGGCCGAGCGACTTGTTGTCGGTCGCCATGGTGCGCTCGCCCTGCAGCACGTGGACCTCGACGCCGGTCTGGTTGTGGTCGGCGGTGGTGAAGGTCTCGGTCTTGCGGACCGGCACGGTGGTGTTGCGTTCGATCAGCTTCGTGAACACGCCGCCCTTGGTCTCGACGCCGAGCGAGAGCGGGGTCACGTCGAGCAGCACGATGTCCTCGACCTCGCCGGTGAGCACGCCGGCCTGGATGGCGGCGCCGAGCGCGACCACCTCGTCGGGGTTGACCGTCTGGTTGGGCTCCTTGCCGAGCAGCTCCTTGACCAGCCGCTTCACCGCAGGCACGCGCGTGCTGCCGCCGACCAGGAGGATCTCGTCGATCTTGTCCTTGCCGAGCTTGGCGTCCTTGAGCGCCTGCTCCACCGGGCCGCGGATGCGCGCGAGCAAGCTGGCGATCAGCTCCTCGAGCTTCGAGCGGGAGAGCTTCTTCTCCAAGTACAGCGGCGCGTTGGAGGCCGGATCCATGGCAATGAAGGGCAGACTGATGGTGGTCTCGGGCAGCCCGGAGAGCTCGACCTTGGCCTTCTCGGCCGCCTCGAGCAGGCGCTGGAGCGCTTGCTTGTCCTTGCGCAGGTCGACGTTGTACTCGGCCTTGAACTCGTCGGCGAGCCAGTTGACGATGGCGTAGTCGAAGTCCGATCCGCCGAGGTGGGTGTCGCCCGAGGTGCTACGCACCTCGAACACGCCGTCGCCGACCTCGAGGATCGACACGTCGAAGGTGCCGCCGCCGAGGTCGAACACCAGCACCGTCTCGCTGCCCTTCTTGTCGAGACCGTACGCCAGCGCGGCGGCGGTCGGCTCGTTGACGATCCGGAGCACCTCGAGACCGGCGATCTTGCCGGCGTTCTGGGTGGCCTCGCGCTGCGCGTTGTTGAAGTAGGCCGGCACCGTGATGACCGCCTTGGTGATCTTCTGCCCGAGCTGCTCGCTGGCGTCGTTGACCATCTTGCGCATCACCATGGCCGAGATCGCTTCCGGCGTGTGCTTCTCGCCGCCGACGACGAAGCGCACGCCGCCGTCGTCTCCCCTCACCACTTCGTACGGCGCGCGCTCGGCCTCGTGCTGGATCTCCTCCCAGGTTCGGCCGATGAAGCGCTTCGCCTCGAAGATGGTGCCCTTGGGGTTGAGGACGGATTGACGCTTCGCGACCTGACCGACCAAGCGCTGGTCGTCCTTGAAGCCGACCACCGAGGGCGTGGTCCGGTTGCCTTCGGAGTTGACGAGGACGACGGCCTCGCCGCCCTCCATGATCGAGATGACGCTGTTCGTGGTTCCCAAGTCGATTCCGACGGCCTTGGCCATGGTCGAACTCCTTCGTGGCTCGCTGCCCGGCACGAGGGCCGGAGCACGGGTAGGATGGGCAC
>SKMG01000361.1 GCA_007121175.1 Trueperaceae bacterium
CGCGGCAGGCCTCGCGGAAGCCCTCCTGGCGGCCGGCGCAGCGGATCACGACGTCGGTCTGGTCCAGGGATCCCGCGCGCGTCGGGAGCTCGCCGACCGGCTGCGGAGCGCCGGCGCCCGACCGCAGAGCGCCGTGGTGTACGAGGTGATCGCACTGCCCTGGCAGGTCGAGGGTCACGTCGACGCGGTCGTACTCGCGAGCCCGTCGGCCGTGGCAGGACTGCCGCGCTCGATCGGCGAACGGGCGCGGCTGGTGGCCCTCGGCCCGACCACCGCCGCGGCGCTCGAGCAGCACGGCTGGCGTTGCCTCGAGGCCCCGGAGCCCAGCGTCGAGGGGGTGCTGGAGGCCTTGAACGCGCCGATGGTCACGGCCGTCGCCCTGATCCAGGAGGACATACGATGAGTGTCGTGCGCCCGTCCGAGGCAGAGAGCGTCCTCAGGCCCGACCCGCCGGCTCCGCTGCTGCGTCCACGGCGCGGTCGTACGACCGCCGCCCTGCGCGAGCTGGTGGCCGAGACGGTGGTGCTACCACGCCAGCTGGCGCTGCCACACTTCGTGGTCGCGGGGGTCGGACGCGAGGACGACGTCCTATCGCTGCCCGGCGTGGCGCGCCGGTCGGTCGATCGGCTGCTGCCGCGCATCGAGCGGCAGCTGCGCGCCGGCGTGCGCACGGCGCTGCTGTTCGGCGTGCCCGCCGAGCACGAGAAGGATCCGGACGGCGGCGGCGCGAGCGACCCCGAGGGTCCCGTGCCGCAGGCGCTGCGGGCGGCCCGCGCCGCCTTCGGCGACGACGTGGTGCTCGTGACCGACGTATGCCTGTGCGCCTACACCAGCCACGGGCACTGCGGCGTGCTGGCGCCGCCGCGCCCGCACGGCGCCGAGCTGGTCATCGACAACGACGCTTCGCTCGAGCGCCTTTCAGCGATGGCCGCCGTGCACGCCGCGGCCGGCGCCGACCTGGTGTCGCCGTCGGACATGATGGACGGTCGTGTGGCAGCGCTGCGGGCGCGCCTCGACGGCGAGGGGTTCGCGGCGGTCGGCATCATCTCGTACGCGGTGAAGTACGCCTCGGCGTTCTACGGCCCCTTCCGCGATGCCGCGGGCTCGTCGCCGGGCTCGGCGACCGCGGCCACCGAGCCCGCGCCCGACGGGCCGGCGCCGCCAGCCACCCGCGCCTCCTACCAGATGGACTTCCGCAACGCCCGCGAGGCCCTGCGTGAGGCGGCGCTCGACGAGGCCGAGGGCGCCGACATGCTGCTGGTCAAGCCCGCCCTGCCTTACCTCGACGTGCTCGCGCGCCTCCGGCCCGCCACGGCGCTGCCACTGGTGGCCTACCAGGTCTCGGGCGAGTACGCCATGCTCAAGGCCGCGGCGGCGGCGGGAGTGCTCGATGAGGCGAGCGCCGCCCGCGAGACGCTCTACGCCATCCGCCGCGCCGGCGCCGACGTGATCGTCTCCTACTGGGCGCTCGACGCGGTCGAGCGGGGGTGGCTCGGTTGACCCGCCACACTGCCACCCGCGTGGCGTTCACGGCGATCGCGCTGTTCGTGCTGGCCCAGGTCGTCTGGTGGATCATCGCGCATGGGCGGCTCGCCGACGAGCTGCGCGGCACCACCCTCGCGGGCTATGAGCGCGATGCGCTCACCGCGAACGCCCTGCTCGAGGTCGACCCGGCCGCTGCTCTGGCGCTCCTGGCGAGCCATGCGCACCTGCGCCCGGTCGAGGTCGAGGGCGTCATGCGGCTCGAGATCGACCCCGAAGCGCGCGCCGCGGTCGAGGCCCGGCATGCCAGTACGCAGCGCATGCTCGCCTTCGAGGGGCCATTCTTCGCGCTGGTCGTGCTCGGCCTCCTCTTCTTCATCGCCGGCAGCCTGCGCGCCGAGCGCGAACTGAAGCTGCGACAGACGAACTTCCTCGGTGCTGTGACGCACGAGTTCAAGACGCCCATCAGCACGCTCCGCCTGCTGGTCCAGACGCTGCGCCTACGCGCTCCAACGCGCGAGCGCCAGCAGGAGTACCTGCGGCAGATGGAGGCCGAGGTCGACCGACTCGAGCGCACCAGCGAGCAGGTCCTGGCGAGCGCCCGCCTCGAGCAGGCGAGCGAGCCGCCGGCGCTGGCCGCCGTCGAGCTCGGAGCGGTGGTGCACGGCCTCGTCGAGGGACTGCGCCCGAGCCTCGAACTGCGCGGCGCGGTGCTGCGGCTGCACCATGCTCCCGAGCCGCTGCCGGTGGCGCTCGATGCCGACGCCTTCGGGCTCGCGCTGTCGAATCTGCTCGACAACGCCGTCAAGTACAGCCCGGGCGACGAGCGGCCGGTCACGGTGACGCTCGAGCGCGACGGCGACCTCGTCTACTGCCACGTCGACGACCAGGGGGTGGGGATCGATGGCAGCGAGCGCACGCGCGTGTTCGAGCGCTTCTACCGCACCGGCGACGAGCTGCGGCGCGAGTCGACCGGCGTCGGTCTGGGGCTGACCCTCGTGAAGAGCACCATCGAGGCGATGCGCGGCTGGGTGAAGATCTCCGACGGACCGGCGGGCCGCGGCACGCGCTTCACCGTCGTGCTGCCGCGACGCGTGACCCTCGCGACGACAGAGAACGGCGCGCGCGCCGGGGCGGCGGTCGGGCCGGCGTCCGGGCCTGCGGCCTGGCCGGCGGGCGGCACGTCCGACGCCGCCACGCCGGGAGAGGGCAGCAGGTGAGCGACCGTCCCAAACTCCTCCTGGTCGAGGACGAACCGGCCCTCGCGAACGTGCTGATCGACAACCTCGAGGCCGAGGGCTTCGAGGTGCGCTGGGCACGCGACGGCCTCGAAGGCGAGCGCGACTGGATCGGCGCCGCCTCCGAGCCACCGGATCTGGTGGTGCTCGACGTCATGCTCCCGAAGCAAGACGGCTTCACGCTGTGCGAACGCATGCGCGAGCGTGGCGACGACACGCCGGTGCTGTTCCTCTCGGCGCGTGGGCAGGTCGAAGACCGCGTGCGCGGCCTGCGTGCCGGAGGCGACGACTACCTCGGTAAGCCCTTCCACCTGCCCGAGTTTCTGCTGCGCGTGCAGGCGATGCTGCGCCGGCGGGGCCGCGCCGAAGCCGCCGTTTCCCGCTACGCCTTCGCCGGAGTGGTGATCGACTTCCGCTCGTGGACGCTGCAGACGCGCGACGGCGGGCGCGAGGCCCTGAGCGAACGTGAGCTCGGCCTCCTGCGCCTGCTGACCGAACGCGCCGGCGCAGTCGTGCCGCGAGACGATATCCTCGACCGAGTCTGGGGCGACGACGTCTTCCCCTCGAGCCGCGCGCTCGACGACCTGATGGCACGACTTCGCCGTCTCCTCGAGCGCGATCCCGAGCGACCCGAGCATCTCCACGCCGTGCGCGGCCTCGGCTACCGGTTCACGCCGGAACCGGATCCGCGGGGCGGCGACAGCCGACCACCCGAAGAACGGGAAGGAGGGAACATGTGAGCCTGCTCCTGCGCGCCCTGCGCGGCGATGACACGCCTCGCGCGCCGATCTGGATCATGCGTCAGGCGGGGCGTCATCTGCCTGAGTACCGCGCCTTGAAACAGAAGTACGACTTCTGGACCCTCGCCCGCACCCCCGAGCTGACCGCCGAGGTGACGCTCCAGCCGGTGCGCCGCTACGGCTTGGACGCGGCGATCCTGTTCAGCGACATCATGACGCCGCTGCCGGCGATGGGCCTCGAGCTCGAGTTCCGCCCTGGCCCGGTCCTCGAACGACCGGTGAGGTCGCCGACCGACGTCGACCGCTTGCGGGTCCCCGATCGGGACGAGGTGGCGCCGTTCGTCGCAGATGCCATCGGGCTGCTGCGGGCTTCGCTTGGTGAGGTGCCGCTGATCGGGTTCGCCGGCGCGCCGCTGACGCTGGCCGCCTACGCGGTCCAAGGGGGCGGCAGCAAGGAGTTCGAGCGCTTCCGCGCCTTCGTGCGCCAGGAGCCCCAGGCCACCGAGGCGCTCCTCGACGCGCTCGCGGAAACGACCGTCCGCTACCTGCGCAGCCAGATCGACGCCGGCGTGCAGGCCGTCCAGCTGTTCGACAGCTGGGCCGGCATCCTCGACGTACCGACCTACCGGCGCTTCGGTCTGCGCTACGCCGCGCGCGTACTGGACGCGCTGGCCGATGCTGGCGTGCCGCGCATCTACATCGCGGTCGCTGCCACTCACCTCGCGGAGGCCATCGCTGAGTTGCCGCTCGAAGCGGTGAGCGTCGACTGGCGACTGCCGCTCTCGCGCTGGCGGGCGCTGCTGCCGGGACGCGCGCTGCAAGGCAACTTAGATCCCGCTGCCCTGCTCGGCCCCTGGACCAGTCTCGAGACCGAAGCCACCCGGGTGCTGCGCGAGGGCCTCGGTGGAGCGCACGTATTCAACCTCGGCCACGGGATCTTCCGCGACACCGAGCCCGACCAGGTGGCGCGGCTCGTGGAGCTGGTGCAGGGGTTCGACCGCGTGCGGGCGTCGGAGGCAACGTCCGAGCATCCGGCCGCCGGAGCCGCCGGGTGAGCACTCCCGCCTGGGCCGAGCAGGCCACCGCGCGCCGCCAACGCGTCGTCGACGTCATGCGCCACGGCCAGGCGGAGCTGGTGCGCGCCTTCTCCGCGATCGACGCTGGGGCGGCCTTCGTCGACCACACCTGGTCGCGTTCCGAGGGTGGTGGTGGCACGGCCCGCGTGATCGAGGGTGGTGCGGTGTTCGAACGCGGCGGCGTCAATGTCTCCGCCGTGCGCGGAGCGAGGGTGCCGCCCAGCCTCGCCGAGCGCCACCAGGGCACGGCCGGGCAGCCCTTCTTCGCGACCGGGATCTCGTTGGTGCTGCATCCGAGCAACCCGTTCGTACCCGCCTTCCACGCCAACTTCCGCTACTTCGAGGTCGGCGAGGGCGAGTCCCCGCAGCTCTGGTGGTTCGGGGGCGGAGCCGACCTCACCCCGGCCTACCCGGTCGAGGCCGACGTCCGGCACTTCCATCGGACGCTCGCGGCCTGGTGCGAGCGCTTCGAGCAGGCCGACTATCCGGCCTGGAAGGCGACCTGCGACGCCTACTTCACCGTGCGGCATCGCGGCGAGATGCGCGGCGTCGGCGGCGTGTTCTTCGACGAGCTACGGCCGCCCGAAGCGGCGCACGCGTCAGAGGGCGCCTTCGAGTCCGATCTGGCCTGCGTGGAGGCTGGGATCGGCGCGATCCAGCCGGCCTACCTGCCCTTGATCGAGCGTCACCGCGACGCGCCCTACGGCGAGCGCGAAAGAGCCTGGCAGGGGCTGCGGCGCGGCCGCTACGTCGAGTTCAACCTGGTCTACGACCGCGGCACGCTGTTCGGCCTGCAGACCGGCGGCAACGTCGAGGCGATCCTCATGTCGTTGCCGCCGTATGCCCACTGGGCTTTCGATCACAGGCCCGAGCCCGGCTCGCCCGAGGCGGCGGCCCTGCGCTACTACCAACCGAGGGAGTGGGCAGACGCGGCAACGCCCGGACGCGCCGGGACGCGCGGGCGCTGTACAGAGCTCGACGAGCGCGCCACGAAGGAGGTCGAAACCCGATGAGCCATGGAGACGGCCGGTCGCCGACCGGCATCGTGATGATGAACCTGGGAGGCCCCAAGGACCTAGACGCGGTGCAGCCCTTCCTGCTCGAGCTGTTCGAGGATCGCGAGATCATCCAGCTCCCCGTCCAGCGTTACTTAGGGCCCTTCATCGCTCGCCGACGCACGCCCAAGATCCGCGAGCACTACGCCGAGATCGGCGGCGGCTCGCCGATCCTGCGCTGGACCGAGGAGCAGGGGCGCGGCATGTGCGCGCGCCTCGACGAGCGCTCACCCGAGACGGCTCCCCACCGGTTCTACGTCGCCTTCCGATACACGGACCCGACCAGCGAGGACGCGCTGAAGCAGATGCACGACGACGGCGTGAAGCGCGCAATCGCCTTCACCCAATACCCGCAGTTCAGCTGCTCGACGACCGGATCGTCGCTCAACGAACTCTGGCGTGCGGCGAAGCGGCTACAGCTCCACGAGGCGTTCGAGTGGTCGGTCATCGACCGCTGGCCGACGCATGAGCGCTTCATCGAGGCCATGAGCCACACGGTCGAAGAGGGATTGGCAGGCTTCGAGGAAGCCGAACGCGACGACGTGGTGATCCTGTTCAGTGCGCACTCCCTGCCGCTGAGCGTCATCAACCGTGGCGACGCCTACCCGGCCGAGATCGGCGCCAGCGTGCACGAGGTGATGAAGCGCCTCGACTACGCCTTCGAGTACCTGCTGGCCTACCAGTCCGACGTCGGCCCGGTGCCCTGGCTCGGTCCCTCGACCGAGGAGGTGCTCAAGCAGCTCGGGGCGAAGCGCCGCAAGAACGTGCTGGTGGTGGGCATCGCGTTCACCAGCGACCACATCGAGACGCTGCACGAGCTCGACATCGAGTACGGCGAGGTGGCGCACGCCGCAGGCATCGTCAACTACCGCCGCGCGAGCGCGCTCAACGGCCTGCCGCTGTTCCAGGACGCCCTGGCCGAGATCGTGCACGAGCACCTGCTCTCAGGAGAGCCCTGCAGCTCGAACTACGGCCTGCGCTGCCCGGGCTGCGTGAACCCGCAGTGCCGCGCGATCCTGCGGCCTGTCAAGCCCTACCGTCGCACGCCGGTGACGCCCTCGCCGAAGAACAAGGAGTTCCCGACCAGCTAGCGGCGCCCGACCGGCGTGGCCTGGGAGCGACCGACCGCAGACGGACGCGCGTCGGCCACGGCCACCAGATCCCGCGTTCACGACCGCCTCAGTCGCGGCGCCTGATCAGCTCACGAAAGCCTCCCTCCGCGCGGATCCGTAGGGTCGTCCCTACGTCGCCGGCCAGCGCGCCGGCGACCGGCGGCGCTCCCGACCGGTCGGGGCGCTCGCCGGGGTGCCGGGCCGCCGCCGCGCACGGCCGCCCGCCCCGGGAGGGAGACGCCATGCACCACCTGCAACGCTGGCGCGTCGCCATCGCCCTGCTCGTCCTCTCCTCGTTCGCCGCTGGACTCGCGCAATGCCACGCGCCCGACGCCTCGAGCGACTGGCTGTTCACCGGAGAGGTGATCCAGAACCGTCGCACCATCAGCTCGCGCACCTTCGACGTCACCAGCCAGCGCACGGTTGCTTCGGCCGCCAACCTCGGCACTACGTCGAGCTCGGCCACCTTCACGGCCAGCTACGACACCAACGTCAGCGTGAGCGCCAGCATCCTGCGGTGGGGTCTCGGCAGTTCGTCGCGGACCACCTGGACGCACACCTTCGACGTGACCGTGCCGGCCTCCTCGCGGGTGCGACTGCTGCACCAGCGCCGCGAGGAGGTGCGGGATATGCGCTGGGACGTGATGTGCGCCTGGCGGCACAAGGTCACCGGGCAGGCAGCCCTGACGACCTACGGCCTCAACTACAGCGGCACGATCTGGCGCCTGTACGACGCCTTCGAGCTGCGCACCGAGGCGCTCTGATGCTCCGGTCCTCACGGCCACTCCACCTGGCGCTGGCGTTGCTGGCGCTGCTCGTGGCCTCGAGCGCGCTGGCGCAGTACAGCTACGATGTCGACCGCTACCACCGCTACGTCTCGGTCGGCAGCTGGTGGCCGGTCGCCACCACCACCAACAACACCGCGAGCTCCGTCACCTGGCGCGTGTCGTACTCGATCCGGCGCTGCCGCGAGTGGTCCGGGGCCGTGAGCCTACTTCGTGAGGCCAGCTCGAGCCTCGGCTACAACAGCTGTAGCACCGCGTCCCATTCGGCCACGACCTCGCTCTCTCCGTACACCAGCGCCGCCTTCATGAGCCGCGACGTCGTCCACCTCAACTACTTCGAAGTCCGCAAGTACCTACGGGAGACCGGAAGGTTGGTCGACAGTGGCCACGCGACCGAACGCGACAGCTTCCAGGACTACGGCTTCAGTGCCCACTACTGATCTGGCCCGCAACCTCGCCCGCATGCATCCACGTCGGATGCATGCGGGGGTGCTCGGCTGCGCGCTCTGCCTCGCGCTCGCGACCGGCGCGGCCCAGCCGTTGCCGATCCTCGACACCGGCAGCTGGATGTGTGCCGGAGCCACGTTGCCGCTCCGCATCGCGACGCTGCAGCCGCCCGGCGGCGCGCCGATCGATCCTGCCGCGTGGGTCGGTCAAGACGAGTTCCGGACGGCGCAGGTGCAGTTGTCGCTACGTCCGGTCGATCCCGTCATCACGGTGGTGGTGCTCGCCTACCTGGCCGGCGACCCGACCGACGTCGAGGTGCTGCTCACACCGTACGGCGAGAGCAGCGCCTCCTGGCGGGCGAGGATCGCGCCCGAGATCCCCGGCACCGCCCGGGGGAGCATGCACCTCTTCCCCTACTACCTCTTCGTCGAGATCCCGCGATACAGCTGGCGCAGCGCGTTCCCGCGCCCGGGACCCTACCGGCTCGAGGCTCGGCCCGCCGAGGATCCGAGCGGGCCGTTCGTCGAAGGCTTCTGCTCCAGTGAGACGGCATCATGGGTGTTCGTGCGCCCGTGACGCCCGCCGCCCGGCGCGCCTTCGCTGCCCTGGCCGCGCTGCTGCTGCTCCTGGCCACGGGCCTGGGCGCCGCGGGAGACTCCCGCGAGCGGTTCTGGAGCGACTTCTGGCGTGCCGAAGGCGAGCTCACCGGGAGCAGTGCAGCGCACGAGCCGCAGGGCCACCGGCCGCCGCCGCAGTGGTTCGATGCCCTCGACCTCGGCGCTACGCTGCTCGCGAGCAGCGCCGCACCCGAGTGGGGCGCCGAGCTGACGCTGCGGCTCCGCCTCGACGCGGCCGCCTACCTCGAGCGCTCTCGCGCAGAGGCGCGCGACCTCGCCGGGCTCGCCCGCGCGCTCGATCGCCAGGCTCGAGACAGCGAGCTCCTGCAGCGCTTAGCGGCGCGCTGCGTCGGAGCCTGGCGAGCTCAGCAAGTGCGGCTCATCGACCTCATCACACCCGGCGCCGCCACCGCATCGCTTCTCGGGCGGCCAGATCCGGATCTCGACTACCTACGAGGCCTGCGCGAACTCCTGGCCCTCGACGCCACGCGGAGCGCCGAGGCCGGCCAGGCGCTCGGCTGCCGGCTGGAGGGCGTGCTCGACGCGCTCGAGCTGTCTCCCCACCACCCCCGCCTCGTGGCCGAGCAGTTCGAACGATCCATCGACGCGCGAACGCGAGCGATGCTCACCGCCCCCGCGCCCGCCAGCGCCTGGCTCCGCGCCGACCTCCGGCCGGGGAACCCAGGCGTCGGTGGCGGGCTCCGCTTCGGCCTCGAACTGCCGATCCCCGTCCCCGGCTCCGAGCTCGACCTCTCGCTCGGCAGCGAGGGGAGCGGCGCCTTCGCCCGGCTCAGCTGGTACCGATCGGGCCTTGCGGCACGCCAGCCGAACCACGCGCTCTGGGCTGATACGCCCTTCGACCTCGAGGCGCTCGAACGAGAGCTCGGCGATGCGTTGCAGCGCCGCGTGCTCGAGGCGCGGCTGATGCTGAGCGCCGCCGAGCGCCAGTGGAGCGAGGCGTGTAGCCGCGGCAGCGCAGCCGCCTCGGTCGCGATGCGCGCGGTCGTCGACGGCAGTGGCCGGTTCGCGGACCCGGTCGGCGTCCGCGCCGTGGTCGACTGCCTGACCGACGGGCCTCACGACGACGCGCACCTCGCCGCCCTCCTCGTCGCGATCGACGCGGAGATCGCGGCGCTGCAGGCCCTGCTCGGCGCGGTCGCCGCCTCGGGGCAGGAGCTCTCGGCGCTGCTGAGGCCGCCCTGAGCAGGCCGTCGCCGTTGCGGCTCGAGCCCCCGTCGCGGCCGGGCGCCCGTCGTAGCCGCGGGCGTCCGGCCGCCGGTGCAGTCTGAGACGCCGGCCGCTCCTCCACGCTAGGGCCGACGCTGTAGGCTGACGCATGCTCGTCGTCGGCGCCGGCATCAGCGGCCTCACCGCCGCGCTCACGGCCTTGCGCGCCGGGCTCGAGGTCACGGTCCTCGAGGCCGGGCCCGAGCCCGGCGGTCAGGCCAGGAGCAGCCGCCAGGGCGGGTACACGCTCGACTGGGGTCCGAACGGCTTCCTCACCAACGTGCCCGAGGCCGCCGAACTGGCGGCGTCGGTGGGCCTGCGCGGCGAGCTGTTGCCGGCCTCGGATGCCGCCGAGCGACGCTACCTGTACTGGGATGGCGACCTGCGTCCGATCCCGACGAGCCCGGGCAGCTTCCTGCGCAGCGAGCTCCTCAGCCCGCCCGGCAAGCTGCGCTTTCTCGCCGAGGCGCTCTATGCGCGCGCGGTGAAGCGCGAGGAGAGCGTGCACGGCTTCATGGCCAGGCACTTCGGCTTCGAGGCGGCGCGTGTCTTCGCCGGGCCTTTCGTGCAGGGGATCAGTGCCGGCGACGCGCGGCGCCTCTCGCTCGATGCGATGTTCCCGCGGCTGCGTCAGCTCGAGGCCAGTCACGGCTCGTTGCTGCGCGGGCTCGCAGCGGCGCAGCAGACCGCCAGGCGCTCGGTGCGCGAGCGTGGCGGCCGGCTCGCCACGTTCCGCGACGGCGGCGTGCAGCGCCTGATCGACGCGCTCACGGCGGAGCTCGGCGATCGCGTCCGTACCGGCTCGGCGGTCACCGCCCTCAGGCACGCGCCCGGCCGGGAGGGCGAGAGCGGCATCCTAGTCGAGCTCCAGAGCGGCGAGACGCACGCCGACGAGCGCCTGGTGATCGCCACCCCGGCGTACGTTGCGGCCGACTTGGTCGAAGCGGTCGCGCCGGAGGCGAGCGCCGCGCTGCGCGAGATCCGCTACGTCGACGTCCACGTGTTCGGCTTCGGCTTCGACCGCCTCGACGTGCCCTACCCGCTCGACGGCTTCGGCTTCCTGGTGCCCCGCGGCCAGCACAAGGTGCGGGTGCTCGGAGCATCGTGGAGCTCGGTGCTCTTCGAAGATCAGGCGCCCGAGGGCAAGCTCGGCCTGCGAGTACTCGCCGGGGGCGCGCTCGACCCGGGCTTCAGCGACCTCGGCGAGGAGGAGGCGCTGCGCACGGCGCGGCGTGACCTCGAGACCACCATGGGCATCGTCGCGGAGCCCGAGTACCAGCGCTTGATCCGCTGGCCGCGCGGGATCCCGCAGTTCGAGCTCGGGCACCGCGAGCGCGTCGAGCGGGCGCGGGCTGCCCTGACGCTGGCACTGCCCGGCGCCCGACTGGCCGGCAATTACCTCGATGGCGTCGGGCTCAATGACGCGGTCCGCACCGCCCGCGCCGCCGCACGGAGCCTGCTGCCGCTCAGTCCGGAAGACTCCTGAAGCCGCGGCGCCCAACGAGCATGGCCGACGCCGGCGCGTGGTGGCCGGCGGTGTTCAC
>SKMG01000461.1 GCA_007121175.1 Trueperaceae bacterium
CTGCCCGCGCGTCGCGAGCACCAGCCAGCCGGTCGGCGCGCCGGTGAGCCGAAGGTAGGCCCGCAGCTGTTCGCGGTAGCGCTCGAGGACCGCATGGCTCGGGTTGACGTCGCTCTTCCAGTCGATCACGTCCGTTGGCAGTCCGGCCTCGTCGAGCGCCACGGCGTCCGCCACGCCCGCGTAGAGGAGGGTGGCGTCGGTCGCCTGCTCGCTTCCGGCCACGTCGAACTCCGCCACCAGGCGATGGCGCAGCGCCGCGATCTGCGGCAGGCTCCAGGCCCGCAGCGCGGTGGCGGCGATCTCGGCCGGATCGGGAAGGTGTCCGGGTTCGGCTGGGAGCTGCCCCAGCAGCGTGACCGCGCGCTGCCGCAGGGTGCTCGGGTCGGCGTCCGCCTCGCCGGTGACGAGCTCCTCGAGCAGCTTGTGGAGCAGGATGCCACGGTCGGCGCCAGCGCCGGCGACGCTGGGCACGCGCGCGAGCTCGGGTTCATCGGCAGCCTCGTCGTCGGCGCGTACGGCGGCCGTGTCGGCCCCGGCCTCGTCGAACGCGTCGGCCTCGCTCCTCGCCATGGAGACCACTTCGTGACGGCTGGGCTGCACCCACCGCACCGCCGGCGTGGCGGCGACGATGCGCCGCGCCTCCTCCTGGTAGACCTCCGCGGTCTGCGCCGTGTCGGCGAACGGCGGCGGCGCCGCCTGGATGGGTGCCTCGACGACCTCGAGAGGCATCACGCCCTCGAGCGCCCACGGCACCAGTTCCAGGTACGTCTTCTCGCTCGGGAAGCTCGGCTGCGGCACGACGAGGAGGTCGCAGGCGCGCGTGGCGGTGACGTACCAGAGACGTTCGCGCTCCTGCGCCAGGGCGGTCACTTCGAGGCGCTCCGCTGCCGCGAAGTCGCTCGTCGGACGCTTCAGCACCTTGTGTGCGATGCGCCCGCTGTCCCGGTCGACGAACGGCGGCTCGGCCGCGCGCGGCGTACTGAGCGCGTTGACCGGCACCACCACCGGCCACTCGAGGCCCTTGGCGGAGTGCATGGTGATCAGGGTGACGGCTTCGCGCTCGGCGTCGGGACGGCCCTCGAGCTCGCTGCGGTCTTCGTTCCACTCGGTCCACACGTCTTGCGCGAAGGCCGAGAGGCCGCGCACGTCGTAGGCCCGGCTGCGGGCGAGGAAGCGCTCGACGTTCGCCAGCGCGCGGTCGCCGCGCCAAAGGTAGCGGTCGAGCACCACCGCGCGCACTTCGAGGCGCTCGACCGCGGCCGAGAGCAGCGCGTATGGCGTGGTGGATCGCGCGCGCCTGGCGAGGGGTCCGAGCCGCTCGAGCGCTCGCCGGATCGCCCCGGCGGGCACGGTCTCCGGGTCGGTGAAGACGTTGAGCCGATCGTCGGGCGGCGAGAGCGGCGCGAGAGCCTCGCTGGCGTCGAGCAGCGCTTCGTCGCTGGCACCGATCAGCGGACCGCGCAGCAGGGCGCCGAGCGACAGTCGGTCGCTCGGGAAGGCCAGCGCCCGCGCGAGCGCCACGAGGTCCTGGACCTCTTGACGGCGGTAGAAGCCCTTGCCTGCCTGGCTGGTGACGGCCACGCCGCGCCGCTCGAGGGCCCGCTCATAGCGCCAGAGCTCGGTCCCGGTGGGCGCTAGCAGGGCGATGTCGCCCGCCCGCAGCTCAGGTAGGCCGATGGCGCTGGGGTCGTCGATCAGGCTGCGGCAGAGGTTGGCCACGGCCTCCGCCTCGAGCTCGCGGGCCATGGCGGCGCTCACCTTGGTGTTTCCCGCGGGCGCCGTGATCGGGAGGGTGCGCACGGCCGGCGCGCTGCCGGACGACCGGAAGGGCCGGAGCGGCGCGTAGCCCGGCTGGCCGGCGGCCGAGAGCGGCTCGGTGAACGTCGAATTGACGTGCTCGAGCACCTCCGGCCGCGAGCGGAAGTTGACGTCGATCTCGATGCGTTCGCTCCTCGGGTCGGCCTCGAGCCGCTCGCGGAGGCGCAAGTAGGTGAGCACGTCGGCGCCGCGGAAGCGGTAGATCGCCTGCTTCGGGTCGCCCACCACGAAGCGGGCGCCCGGTCTCGAGGGCCAGGCGTCCCAAGGGTCGCCCTCGCTCGCCGGCGTGCCGGTGAGCCGCCAGACGATCTCGGCCTGGCGCGGATCGGTGTCCTGGAACTCGTCGACGAGGACGAAGCGGTAGCGCTCGCCGAGTGAGCGCCGCACGCTCGGGTGGTCGCGCAGGAGCCCGACGGCGAGCTCGAGCAGATCGTCGAAGTCGAGCAGTGCCGCGGCCTGCTTGCGGTCGCGGTAGAGGGCCAGCGCTCCACCGATCGAGGCGATGACGCCTGCGAGCAGTTCGTCCGCCGCGCTCACCGTGAGTCGCTCGAAGGCCGCGCACACCTCCGCGTGCTCCCTCGCGCTTCCCTCGAACGCCTCGGTGCCGGCGTGCTTCGACAGCCCTCGGCCCTTAGCGCCGTCCACCCACTTGCCCTTGGTGCGGTACTGCTTGAGCCCGCCCTCCTTCGTGAAGGTTGCCGGGTGCTCCTCGCACAAGCGCTGTGAGAGCGTCAACCAGGTCGTGGCGGCGCGGCTGCCGCGGTGCTCGGCACCGCGCGCCGCGAACGCGCGCAGCCCCGCTACGCTGTCGAGCACTTCCGGCGGCGCGAAGGGGTACCGCCGCACCGCCCCCTCGAAGGCGTCGATGGCCGCGGTGAGCTCGGTCCAGGCTCGGCTCGCCTCCTCGGCGCTTGGGCGCACGAGGGCCGGCGCGCGGCGGACGGTGGCGGTGAGCGTGCGCAGCCACTGTACGACCTGGCTCGGGTTGGCATCGAGCACCAGCGCGGCGACGGGGTCGTCCTCGAGCGGGTCGGTCAGGTGCTCACGTAACCAGGCGTCGAAGGCGTCGTCGAAGGCGAGCTCGGCCTCGACGGCGTCCATGATGCGGGCGCCGGGATCGACGCGGGCCTCGACCGGGTACGGGCGGATGAGATCGAGCGCGAAGCCGTGGATGGTGGTGCAGGTGAGGTCGTCGAGCCGCGA
>SKMG01000130.1 GCA_007121175.1 Trueperaceae bacterium
CGGAAGTCGATCACGCGCCTGGCCTCGCTCTTGAGCATGGCGAAGCGCAGCGCGCCGATTCCGACCGCCCGAGCGACGGCGTCGGCGCTGGCCAGGTTCGGCTGCTTCTCGAGGACTACCGCCCGCGCCCGCCTCACGGCCTCCTCGATCACCGTGTCGATGGCCAGGGTCAGGCCCTTGCGTCCGCTCATCGCCTGACCCTCGAGCGTCACCACTTCGTACGCCAGATGATGCAGGCTGTCCTCGTCCCGGCCGCCGCCGGTCATCTGGAGGGCCGTGCGCACGATCGTCTGTGGATGCGCCTGGCGTGCATCGATCACGTTCACCGCCTGGTCACCGTGCGCGAAGGTGCGGCCGGCGACACTGGGCTCCCCGTCGGGCGTGCTGGTCCACAGCATTGCGCCCGACGGCTGCTCCGCGAAGGGGGCGTAGCGCAACCCCTCGAGGCGGCCCACCTTCCACAGGTGGTAGCCGATGTCCTTGGCCACGTACATGGCGTTGCCGTCGCTGCGGACGAGCACCACCTGGGGTTCCTCGAGCCCGGGCAGGAAGGCCGACACGTCCATGACCAGCGCGCCGGCGTACTTGCCGGCCGTCGGCCGCGAGACGGTGGGGAGTTGCTCCAACACCTCCAAGCCGCGTTGCAAGAAGCCTGCGGCCACCACGTCCGATTCCCACACCAGCAGGTCGTACTCGGCGCCGAGGGCGAAGCAGGTCTCGAGCTGCGCACGCACGATGCGTTCCACCGCTGCGCGCAGTTCGCCGCGCTCGAGCTGGTGCATGACGTGGGCGACCCCCGCCTCGATCGCTTCGGCATCGGCCTCCTTCGCCTGCCCGAGACGCACGTAGAGCTCGCCCAGCCAATGATCGTACTTGCTCGTGCCGTCGTAGTGGGCATCGAAGTAGCCGATGGCGAAGAGCGACTCGGCAGCCTGACGGCCGGTGTCGTCGATGTAGTTCTGGACCTCCACCTCGGAGCCGGCGGCTCGCTCGATGCGTGCGAGCGCGTCACCGAGGACGATGTTGCGCAGGTGGCCGACGTGGGCCTCCTTGTTCGGGTTGACGCTGGTGTGTTCGATGACCACCTTGCGGCCAGTGGCCGCAAGCGCACCGCGCAAGCGCAGGACACCGCGCACGAAGGCGCCGGGGTCGACGAAGACGTTGAGGTAGGGACCCACGGCCTCGATGCGGGCCACGCCGGCGGGGGCCACGAGCCGCTCTGCGATCGCTCGGGCGAGCTCGGCGGGGTTGCGCCGCAGGCGCTTCGCCAGCGCGAACGCGATGGGGCTGCCGTAATCGCCGGGCTTGTCGTCCGGGACCCGCTGCACGCCCACCTCGAGCGTGTCGGGGTCGAGACCGGCGGACTCGGCGGCAGGGTCGTCGAGGAGCACGCGAACGGCGGCGCGAATGGCGTCCTGGAGGGCTGGAACGAGATCCGTCATCGCCGCCGAGGCTACCACGCGCTCTGCGGAGCTGCGGCTGCGGGCCAGGCCACGGTCCCACGGAGGGGCAGGTGTATGCTGGTGCTCCACGCCCCCCGCGGTGTCGGCCACGTCGCCCACAGCCTGCGGGCGCCGCGTAGACTTGATACATGCAGACTCAGGTTCTCGTAACCTCGCCCACTCACACCTTCGCCCCTGCGACCCACTAGAGGAGCCGCTGATGCCCGACACGCCTGAACTACCCGCCTTCGAGCGCTCCGTACCCGTATGCCCCGTCCGCGGCTCCGTCTTGTTCCCCACCATGGTGATGCCGATCGACGCCGGCCGCCCCATCTCGATCCGAGCCATCAACGCCGCGCTCGACCGCGACCGCAGCATCGTGATCGTGTCGCAGCGCGAGCGCGAGGTCGAGGATCCGGGCATCGACGACCTGTACGAGACCGGCACCGCCTGCCACATCATGCGCATGAAGAAGAACCCCGACGGCAGCATCCAGATGCTGGTGCGCGCCGTGGCCCGCGTGGTGATCGAGCGCTACAGCACCGACGGCGGCGTGATCGAGGCCCAGGTACGCCCGCTCGACGTGCCGCTCGGCGACGAGGTGCTGCTCCAGGCCGCCTACCGCGAGTTGAAGGAGAAGTTCGGCGAGCTCGTCGAGGCCGGCCATCGCGGTCTCCAGGCCGAGGTGGCGCAGTTCGTGCTGAACCTCGAGGACCCGGGCCAGTTCGCCGACTACGTCGCCTATCACCTCGATTTCCGCGTCGGCGACAAGCAGGCCGTGCTCGAGGCCGAGAGCGTGGCCGACCGGCTGCGCAAGGTGCTGGTGCTGATCGACACCGAGATCGAGCTCCAGGAGACGCAGCGGCGGCTGCAGCGCGAGGTCAAGGACGAGATCGACCGCAACCAGCGCGAGTACTTCCTGCGCGAGCAGATCAAGGCGCTCCAGAAGGAGCTCTCCGGCTCCGACGACGAAGAGGACGAGGTCGAGGCCTTCCGCGAGAAGCTCGAGGCGCTCGAGGTCCCCGAGGCCGCGATGAAGGAAGCGCAGCGTGAGCTCAACCGGCTCGCTCGCATGCACCCCGACTCGGCCGAGGCTTCGGTCATCCGGACCTACCTCACCACCATCACCGAGCTCCCCTGGAACGTCCGCTCGGATGACAAGCTCGACATGGAAGACGCCGCGGCCGTGCTCGAGGAGGATCACTACGGCCTCGAGAAGGTCAAGGACCGGGTGCTCGAGTACTTGGCCGTGCGCAAGCTCAAGCAAGACCGCGCGCTGAAGGGCGAGCTCGACATCACGGAGGTCAACCGCGGCCCCATCCTGCTGTTCGTGGGCCCGCCGGGCGTCGGCAAGACGTCCATCGCCAAGTCGATCGCCAAGGCCATCGGCCGCGAGTACGTCCGCATCAGCCTGGGCGGTGCGCGTGACGAGTCCGATATCCGCGGCCACCGCCGCACCTACATCGGCAGCATGCCGGGCCGCATCATCCAGGGCATCCGGCAGGCGGGGACCAAGAACCCGGTGTTCCTGCTCGACGAGGTCGACAAGCTCGGCGTGTCGTACCAGGGCGACC
>SKMG01000193.1 GCA_007121175.1 Trueperaceae bacterium
CTGGCCGCGATCCCGGCCCTGCTCGACGTGGTGCGCGAGGTGAACGTGCGCCGCGCCGGCCGGTCGGATCGCTCGGCGGACTTCCTGACGCTGGCGCGCTGGTTCGCGAGCGCGCCCAGCGACGGTGACCGGCACCGACTCTGGCACGCGGCGTTCGGGCTCGATCCCGCCCGGCACCTCTCTGTCGACGCCGTCACGCTGCAGCGCTGGGCCGACGAACCGAGCACCGTCAGCGCGCCGTGGGCCGACGCCGAGCCGCTCGTGCTCTCGCCACAGCTGCGCCGCACGGGCTCGTATGAGCGTCGCGGCAAACCGAACCGGGTGATCGACCGCAGCGAGCTCAAGGCGCAGCTCGCAGCGCGCGCGGTGCGCGAGGCCGAGCAGGTCGCGCGAGCCCGTGAGACGCTCCTCACCGACGGCCCGCTGCGTCTCTCTGACCTCGTAGAGCTCGACTCGCACGCGTTCGGGCTCTTCCTCGATCTGCTCGGCGATGCGCTCGCCTCCCGCCGGCCGGGCGCGGAGCGCGCCGAGGTGAGCGCGGGCGACGGCAGCCTGCGGATCCGCCTGCGCGCGATCGCGGGCGCGCCCGTGGTCGCGATCCGCTCGACGCGTGGGATCCTCCGCGGTCGCGATCACCTCGTCGAGATCTTCGAGCCGCGGCCGAGCCCGCGCCATGACCTGGAGCCGGTCGCCGCCACGGCCCACTCGAGCCGCGTCGCGTGAAAGGGGTCGACGCGCTCCACCGGGCGGCTCGCGCACTGCTGAAGCGCCCCTTGCTCCGGGCAGCTGAGCAAGAGGAGTTCCGGCTGGTGCGTTCGCAGCTCTCCGAGCTCAGGAGTTGGTTCGACGCCAACACCGGCTGGCGGCTGCACGCCGACTCCGACGTGATTAGGCTCCACAAGGAGCCCGCGGTGGCCGACGACGCCACGCGACCGGCGCGCGATCCACGAAACCGCAACGCCTTCGGGCGGCGAAGATACGTGCTCTTCTGCCTCGCTCTGGCCGCACTCGAGCGCTCCGACGCCCAGATCCCGCTCGGCCGGCTCGCCGAACAGATCCTGCTCTTGGCGCGCGGCCCGGCGCTGGCCGGCACCGGCGTCGAGTTCACGCTCAGCGGCCGCGACCAGAAGACCGACCTGGTGGCCGTGGTCCACCTGCTGCTCCACTGGGGTGTGCTCGCGCGCGTCGCCGGCGACGAGGAGGACTACCTGCGCGGCACGGGCGACGTGCTCTACGACGTATCTCGGCGGGTGCTGTCACAGCTGCTGGTCGCGCGGCGGGGACCGTCGACGGTCGCTGCCGAAGCGCTCGACGAGCGCATCGCCGCCCTGGGCGCCATCGAGGCGCCAGAGTCCGGTGAGGCGACCAACCGCCAGATCCGTCACCACCTCACCCGCCGCCTCCTCGACGACCCGATCCTCTACTTCGACGAACTCGGGCCGGCCGAGGCGGAGTACCTGCGGCGGCAACGCCCTGCCATCGTCCGCCGCATCAGCGAGCTGACGGGCCTGGTGGCGGAGGTGCGGGCCGAGGGCATCGCGATGGTCGACCCCGAAGACGACCTCACCGACGTCAGGATCCCAGAGCCCGGCACCGAGGGGCACCTGACGCTGCTGCTCGCCGAGCACCTCGCGCAGGCCGGCGCCGAAGAGCACCCCCTGGAGGAACTCCAACGGCTGACGCGCGAGCTCGCCGAGCGGCACCGCACCTATTGGCGCAAGGGCGCGAGCGAACCCGGCGCTGAGGTTGCGCTCACCGACGCGTCGCTCGAGCGTCTGGCGGCGCTGCGGCTGATCGACCGGCGCGGCGGACGCGTCCGGGCGCTGCCGGCCCTGGCGCGCTTCGCGGTGGAGCCCATCGTCACGGGGCCGTCGTCGGCGACGGTGGCAGCGTCGCTCTTCGAGGAGTTGGGCGGTGCTTGATGCGCCCACACCATCCGCCATGCGCTGGCAGCCGCTGCGGCTCGGCCTGATCGACCTCTTCTACTACGACGACGAGGTCTTCCCCTTCGTCGACGGCCGCCTGCTGCTGCGCGGCAACAACGGCACCGGCAAGTCGAAGGTGCTGGCGCTGACGCTGCCGTTCCTGCTCGACGGCGACCTCTCGCCGCGCCGGATCGAACCCGACGCCGACCCCAGCAAGCGGATGGAGTGGAACCTGCTCCTCGGCGGTGCGCACCCGCATACGGAGCGGCTCGGCTACACCTGGATCGAGTTCGGCCGCCTGACCGAGGGCGGCGAACGCGTCTTCTGCACGCTCGGTGCCGGACTCAAGGCGGCGCAGGGGCGGGGCATGACGCGGCACTGGTTCTTCATCACCAGCCAGCGCGTCGGCGACGGCCTCGAGCTGCTCGACGCCTCGCGCACGGCGCTCGGCCGCGAGCGGCTGGTCGAGGCGCTCGGCGACTCCGGCCGCGTCTTCGATGTCGCGCGCGACTACCGGCGCGCCGTCGACGAGCGGCTCTTCGGCCTCGGCGAGCGGCGTTACGGCGCGCTGGTCGACCTGCTGGTGCGGCTCCGGCAGCCGCAGCTCTCTCGCAGGCCGAACGAGCGGGCGCTCTCCGACGCGCTCACGCAGTCGCTCAGCCCGGTGCAGCACGACCTGATCGAGTACGTGGCGGAGGCGTTCCGCGGCCTGGATGACGAGCGGCGGCAGCTCGAGGAGCTCCAGGACGCCACGCGCGCGGCCGAGGCGTTCCTCGAGCACTACCGGCGCTACGCCCGCGTGATCGTCCGCCGCCGCGCCGAGGAGCCGCGCACGACGCACTCGCGCTACGAGGAGCTGGGACGCGACCTCGTCCGGATCCGCGACGAGCTGACCGCCGCCCGAGCCGGGCTCGCCGCGGCCCGCGCGGAGCTCGAGCGTCTCGGCCGACGCGCGGTGGAGCTGCAGGCCGAGTTCGAGGCGCTCATGGAGGGCGAGGGGGTCGAGGGCGAGGCGCAGCTGATCGCCGCCGAGCGCGAGGCCGACGCGGCGCGGACGCGAGCGACCGAGGCGGAGGGCAGCCGGGAGC
>SKMG01000256.1 GCA_007121175.1 Trueperaceae bacterium
CCGGGCGCGCCGAAAGGGGAGCCCGCGTAGACTCGAGCATGTCGCTGACCTGGGAGACACTCGAACCGCGCGTCCGCGCGCTGCTCGAGGCCGAACTGACCGCCGCGGATCTACCCGCCTGGCTCGTACAGCGTGACGAACTCGAGCGCGAGGTCGGGGAGGCCTTTGCCGCGCTTTCCCGCGCCAAGGACGAGGACACCGCCGACGAAGCCGCTCGCGAGGCTTACCTGCGCTTCGTTCGCGAGGTCTCGCCCCACCTGCGCGAGGCCAGCTTCGCGCTCGACCGCACGATGCTCGGCGTCGACGGCTACGAGCCCCCAGCCGACCTGCAGGTGTGGTGGCGCAACGCTCACGACGAGGTGGCGGTGTTCCACCCCGACAACGTCCCCCTCCAGACGGAGGAGGCCGAGCTGGCGCAGCGCTTCGACGAGCTGATGGGGGGCGTGCGCGTCGAACTCGACGGCGAGAGCCTGACGCTCACGCAGGCCCGGCGCGTACTGCAGGCCACCGACCGTGAGCGCCGCGAGCGCGCCTGGCACGCCATACAGCGCGGCCTGGGGGCCGTGCGGAGCGAGCTCGACACGCTCTTCCTGGAGCTGGTGCGGCTGCGCCAGCGCATCGCCCACACCGCTGGCTTCAGCGACTACCGTGCCTACGCCTGGCGCGCCAAGCACCGGCACGAGTACACCCCCGACGACGCGCTGGCGCTGCACGCCGTCATGCGCGCCGCGGCCGTGCCGGCGCTGCGCCGCATCCAGCGACGCCGCCGTGAGCAGCTGGGGCTGTCGGCGCTGCGACCGTGGGACCTGCACGTCGACCCGACCGGCGCCGAGCCGCTGGCACCGTTCGAGCGGGTCGACGAGCTCGAGACCGGCTTGGTGCGCATGTTCTCGGCGCTCGACCCCACCCTAGCCGAGCGCTTCGAGCGGCTGCGCGACGGTTGGCTCGATCTCGAGGCGCGCCCCAACAAGGTCCCCGGCCTGGGCTACCAGTCCTACTTTCCGGCCTCCCGCTCGCCCTACATCTACTGGAGCGCTCTGGGCACCGACGACGACCTGCTCACGCTGCGCCACGAAGCCGGTCACGCCTTCCACTCGCTGCTCACCGATGAACACTGGCCGCTGCTGGCGCACATGGCCAACCGTCCCGAGTCGTGGGAGCTCGCTTCACAGGCGCTCGAGCTGTTGACGCTCCCCTACCTCCCGCGCGAGCGCGGCGGCTTCTACGACGAGGCTGACGCCGCGCGCTCGGGCCGGGCGCTGCTCGAGCGCATCATCGCCCTGTGGGTACGGACCAGCGCCGTGGACGCCTTCCAGCACTGGGTCTACACGCACGATGCCGGCGCGCTCACCACCGAGGCCATCGACGCGGCCTGGAGCGAGCTGGCCGACGCCTTCGGCGGCGACGTGGACTACGACGGCCTCGAGCGCGAACGTGCCAAGGAGTGGCAGATCATCCACGTCTTCGTGATCCCGTTCTACTTCCTCGAGTACGGCATCGCTTACCTCGGCGCCGCCCAGGTGTGGCGCAACGCCCTCGAAGACCACGGCGCCGCGCTCGAGGCCTACCGGCGGTTCCTGGCGCTGGGCGGCACCGTGCCGCTCGACCAGGCCTTCGAGGCCGCCGGCGCGCGCTTCGCCTTCGATGAACGTACGGTGCGCGAGCTGGTGGGGTTCACGCTGGAGCGCTGGGAAGAGACCAGCACGGGCTGAAGAGACCAGCACGGGCTGAAGGGACCAGCGCCGGCTAACGCGAGCGGCGCCGTTCACGTCTTGCGCAGGTGCCCCCAGCGCTCGAGGTCTGCGACGGTGTCGCGCAGCGTCTCACGGACGGGCCGGTAGCCGACGCCGAGCTCGCGCGTCACACGGCTGCCGTCCGCCCGCAGGGTCCTACCCAGGTGGGTGTCGAGGTAAGAGCGCGTGCCCGGCGGGCGCGTGCGCGCGAACACGCGCGCGAGCGCCGTGCCGAAGCGACCGGTGAGCCGCAGACGCGGGAGCTGGTAGCCGTCGGCGAGCCCCTCCTCGCGGAGGATCCGCGCCATGTCGACCATGCTGACGCTCTCGCCGGCGCAGAGGTAGCGACCCTTGGCCGCCGAGAGCTCCATGGCGGCGACGTGAGCGAGCGCCACGTCGCGCACGTCGGTCACCAGCCAGTTCAGGTCGACCAGCGCCGGGGCCGCACCGGCCAGGAGGTCGCGCACCACCGCAGTGCTGGTGTTCAGCGCCGGCCCGATCGACGGTCCGATCACGAAGGCCGGGTTGATCGACACGAGTCTGAAGTCTTCCCCGGCGTGGGCCGCGAGGTCCCAGGCGGCCCGTTCCGCAGCGGCCTTCGAGGCGTAGTAGGGGTTACGCGTCGCTGATGAGCGCTCGTTCCAATCCGATTCGGTGAAGACCTTGCCGGGCACGGGCTCGTCGGTCACCGCGACCAGGCTCGAGGTGAAGACCACGCGGCGGACCCCGGCCCCGATCGCAGCCTCGAGCACGTTCCGCGTACCGCTCACCGCAGGCTCGATCAACTCCCGCTCAGGCTCGGTGACGTCGAGCCGGTACGGGCTGGCGGTGTGGATCACCGCGTCGCAGCCGCGCACGACCGAGGGCCAGGCGGCCTGGTCGAGCAGCTCGATCTGGCGCAACGAGAGCCGCTCCGATGCGCCCGGGAGCGTCCTGAGCACCGCGTAGCGCCGCTCGCTGGGATTGCCTCGGACCGTGCCGCGCACCGCGTAGCCGCGCTCGAGGAGTTCGCGCACCACGTGCGCCGCGATGAAACCGGAGGCGCCGGTGATGAGCACGGTGACCGTGGCCATGCGCCAGCCTACGCCGGCGTAGGTCAGATGGCTCGAGGGTCGAGCGTCTGGCTCGCCGCAGACCGCGTCGACGGGCCTTCGGACCGCGCCGTCGCGGCGCTCACCCCGGGCCTTCCGGGCGCAGCAGCGGGAACAGGATCACGTCGCGGATCGACGGTACGTCCGCGAGCAGCATCGCCAGCCGGTCGATGCCCAGGCCGAG